>CAKUKL010000042.1 GCA_934662925.1 uncultured Oscillospiraceae bacterium
GCACCTTTAGCTCAGTTGGTAGAGCACCTGACTCTTAATCAGGGTGTCCAGGGTTCGAGTCCCTGAAGGTGTACCACTCCTCCTGGAGTGGGGACACTCCAGGAGGACAACAAAATACTTGATTTTAGCGGAGAGATCTGTTAAAATAGAGTAGTCGGTGCTGATTGCGATGAGGGTCCACCCGTTCCCATCCCGAACACGGCAGTTAAGCTCACTCGCGCCGAAAATACTTGGCTGGCGACGGCCCGGAAAGATAGGTAGTGCCGACACAAATGAGAGGTCTGGTCTTGACCGGACCAGACCTCTTTCATATTCCTCCTTAGCTCAGTCGGTAGAGCACGCGGCTGTTAACCGCGGTGTCGTAGGTTCGAGTCCTACAGGGGGAGCCAGTTTGATTCCGTATGCCGTCACTTTGGTGACGGCATACGTGAATCGAAAGTTATCGGTGTGGGCCTTTAGCTCAGTTGGTTAGAGCGGCCGGCTCATAACCGGTTGGTCCCGGGTTCGAGTCCCTGAAGGCCCACCATACAGGGGTATAGCTCAGCTGGTAGAGCATCGGTCTCCAAAACCGAGTGCCGAGGGTTCGAATCCTTCTGCCCCTGCCAAAGAAATAACAGTTTTGCTGTTTTTCATATTCCTGAATGGCGCGGTAGTTCAGTTGGTTAGAACGCCGGCCTGTCACGCCGGAGGTCGAGGGTTCAAGTCCCTTCCGCGTCGCCATTCGCTGCTATAGCTCAGTCGGTAGAGCGCATCCTTGGTAAGGATGAGGTCTCCAGTTCAAATCTGGATAGCAGCTCCAAAGCCTTGAAGACCTTGTGTTTTCAAGGCTTTTTCTTTATTTTCATGGAAAATTAGACCGCGTCCTCTTCGCGCTTTTTCGTGAAAGGATGCGGTCTGCACTGCGTTTAAGCGTCCGGCATTTGGAGTTCTTCTGTTTTGCCGTCTTTGAAATGGATCACACAGGTGTATTTGCACTTTGGGCAAAATAGGGGGAAGTCCTCCAGCACCGTATGTGGTCGTATCTGTATCCTTGTCTTGCCGCCGCACCTGGGGCAGCGAAGCCACTCCGATCCCGATTTCAGGGTTTCCATCATCTATATCACCTGATCTGTTTAGCAGACTTGCGTTCTTGCGATTCCGCCACATTTTGGACGGTGGAGTCATTCTGTTTTTTCGGTTCTTCCATTCAGACTCATCCCTGTTCCCGTCGGTCGTGACGCCTGAGCAGCTGCTCATTGATCCGCGTGGCCGTTCGGATACTCTGACCGAAATCGATCAGGTGCCAGAGAATTTTCGCCGCCAGAATGAAGCCGGCATAAATGACCGCGTCCAGCGGCCCGTACCAGAACTCCCAATGGTGTGCGAGGGGCAGCAAAACCGCTTCCAGAAGAACCGTATGCAATATCGTGCGGGTCCACCAGCCGCCCAAGGTCAGTTCCGTTCTGGAATAATAAACAACTAATGTCGCCATACCTACCAGAGTGAGGAGGATACATCGGCCGAAAAAAGGAACCACAGGCAATTCGGAGGCTGGATTGAACAGCAGACACATAAAAAAGGTGCTGAGCATAATGACTCCGTAAGCCGCCACGAAGCGGTGCAGCCAAAAGACGATTTTTTTCATAAACACCTCTTACACCCACAGCAGCCGCTTCAGTTCACCGACATGCTGCCGGGAAATGATCACTTTTTCGTGATTCGTCAGCGTGGCCTCGAACCGGCCGGATACGGAGGGGCGGACATATTGGATCTTGTCCGCGTTCAGGATCATGGATTTGCTGCACCGGAAAAGCATGGAGTTTCGGCACAGTTCTTCAAATTCATATAGTTTTTGCCGGCACTCGAAAACGGATTTCTCGCAATACAGAAAGGAGCACCCATCCACGACCTCAAAGTAATAAACGTCGCTGAGCTTCAGCCGATAAACTTTTTCCGCCGCGAAGGCGCTGACGGAAACTTCTCCGGCAGTGACCGCGCGGATTGCCTCCACCCATTTCTCCTGTGCGTCGTAACAACGGACGATCACTTCCTCCTCGCTTTCGCGGGGGATCTGCTCCACAGACAGCTTCACGTCCGCACCTCCCTTCGGTTCGGAAATCATAATATAGCACAGAGTGCTTTCCATATCCATATCCGGGGCGGTAAGTTGCGAAAATCAGGGGGTAAGCTGCATCACCGATCCACCGGGGAGAAGCTCGGGGAGATTTGCCGCTTCTGTTTTCATGCGGAAGTCAAAGAGCCTTTTTGGGACATGCCTTTACGCATTCCATACACAGGATGCACTCTGTGTCATTCCTGCGCTTCCTCGAATTGTCCGTCATATCAACATCCATCGGACAGACTTTTTTGCACTTTCCGCAGGAAACGCATTTCTCCTTGTCGCATTTGACGCGGAACAGGGAAAAGTAACTCATGGGCTTTAAGAATACCGTGACCGGACAGATATACTTGCAGAAGGCCCGGTTATCCTTGAAGATCAAAGCGAGAGCAATACCGGAGACATAGTAGACGGCGTTGCCGGCGAGGAACATCCAGAACATGATCCGCTCCATATTCTCCGCTCTTCGCAGGAACAGAATGGAGACCAGAAGGAATGACGCGGCAAAGGCTATGTAACGGATGAACCCGATCCGTTTTCTTGGAGCCGCGGGGACCTTGTACGGCAGGAAGTCCAATACCATTGCCGTCCAGCAGGCATAACCGCACCATCCCCGCCCGAAAAGCAGCGGCCCAAAGATTTTCGCAACGGCGTAGTGGATGGTCGCGGCTTCAAAAACACCGCTAAAAAGATAGTACCAGAATCCCTCGATCTGCATATTTTCATTGCAGATCAGGCCCAGGTATACCAGCATGTAGCTTCCCACAAGAAGCTGGACCACGCGGCGCGCGTGGCGGCAGCGGCGCTGAAACAGCAGGAGACCAAGCGCAATAGAAGTTCCGATATAACTGAAATTAAACAGATAGAACAGGTTGTCCTTTGTCAGCCAGAGTACGACCGCGACCGTTTCAAACACAAGCCACATCAGAACGGCCCCCGCGTATTTTTTCATAGCCCTCTCTCCTTGATGTTCAGATCAAACCGGATAAATCTTCAAAACCACAGTCCCCTACTTACGCTAAGTATATCATGCGGATACGAACGTGGAAAGACCTGTCGTGCGTTTTGGAATGTGCCGCCGTTTTGCCGCGGGAATGACCCAAAGCGGGTAGTTCCGGCCATCGAAAATCCTCCATCCCGACCATACCCGCCGCCCGGCGGGGCGGGTAAAATTCAGGTAAGAGCAGCGGCCGTGCAGGGCGGCGCTGAAAAATACCTGAACAGGAGAGGAGCGGAAACAGCATGGATCTGAAGAGCATTTTCGGTCTGGAGGGGAAAAACGTGGTCGTCACCGGCGCGGGCTCCGGCATGGGATATACGGCGGCGAAGCTGTTGGTGGAGCTGGGGGCCAACGTGTACGCCACCGTCCGCAGAAAGCCGCTGGACTTTGCGGTGACACGGGAGATCCGGGCGGATCTGGGCAGTCAGGCGGGGGCGGACGCCGCCATCGCGGAGCTGCCAGACACCATCGACGCGCTGTACCTCTGCCATGGCATCGCCAACACGCCGGGCAGGACCAACGCCATGGAGGTGCAGCTGACGAACTTCTACAGCTTCAAGTACCTCACCGAGCGGCTGCTGGACCGCATCGTTGACGACGGCTCCGTGGCCTTCATTTCGTCCAACGGCGGCAAGGAGTGGCGGGACTCGCTGAAGGAGTGCGAGGAGATCATCGCCTGCGACACATGGGACGAGGCCCGGGCGTGGTATGAGGCCCACCCGGAGAGCACCGGCGGGGGCTACGTGTTCTCGAAAAAGTGCCAGTTCGTCTATGTCATGAGCAAGTGCCACGCGCCGGAGTTCATCGGCCGGAAGATCCGCCTGAACGCCATCGGCCCGGGCATGACCAAAACCGGCCTGACCGACGATTTCAACCGCTCCATCAACGGCGACGCCGAAGCGGGGCAGGCCATTCTGGAGAAGTACAGTCTGGAGTTCTGGAACGGCCGCTGGGCCGCGCCGGAGGAGATGGGCTATCCCATGGCCGCCATCGGCAGCAAGCTGTTCAGCTACATGAGCGGCCAGATCATCTACCTCGACTACGGTACCACCAGCCTGTGGGAGCTGGGCGAGCTGCGGAAAAAGGCGGAGTAAAACAAGCAGTTCCCTCATAACGGGATCGGAAAGCATCAGGGGAGGGCGCGCCGCGTATGCCCCCCCCCCTCCCCTGTCTGCAGGAGATATATTACGCGTTTTTGGCCCGGTAGACGGCCCGTTCCGTCACCGTCATGCCCATGGGCTTATCCCACGGGGCGGTGGGGACGCGCTCCGCCTTTTGGCACTCGAAGGCCACGGACAGGATCTTCGCGTTGACGCACTTTTCCAGATACCGGTCGTAAAAGCCCGCGCCCATGCCCATGCGGTTGCACTCCTCGTCGAACACCGTGCAGGGGCACACCACAAGGTCGATGTCCTCCGGCGGGATCAGGTCTGATTTTTCCGGCACCGGCTCCATGATGCCGTAGTAGCCGCTGACCCACGCGTCCTCCCCGTGGGGGAGCAGGGCGATCATCTCGGTGTCGCTGACGCACAGGGGGAAGGCCAGCCGCTTTCCGGCGGCTTCCGGCGCGGCCTCCAGCGCCTCCAGCCGCACCTCGCCCCGGGTGGCCCGGTAAATGAGGACGGTCTTTGCCGCCTGAAATTCCGGGACGGCGATGAGGTTGACCACCAGCTGGCGGGACAGGGCTTCCCGCTCCTCGGGGGCAAGGGCGTCCCGGGCGCGGATCTTCTCCCGGCGGAGCTGCTTTCGCCCGTCGGGGTCGGACAGAGGGGCGGCGTGGACGGCGGTTTCAGCCATGGGTGAGGACCTCCCTTTCAATTGCTCTCCCTTATGATAGCAGAGTTTGGCCCGCCGGGGAATGGGCGGTTTTCGGTATTTTGCCTGAGAAAAACGTCCACAAAAGAGCCAGAAGCGGATATATACTACAAGTGGAGCATTGCCCGTCCCATTTCCCGGATGTAAAATATAAGGTACTACATCTGACCATGATCTGATACGGGCAGAGAAATGGAGGCAGAACGTATGGACATCAAATATAACGAGGCAGTCCGGCGGGGCATGCTGGCGGGCATCGACAAGTTGGCGGACACGGTGAAGGTCACCCTCGGCCCCCGGGGGCGGAACGTGGCCATGCATCAGAAGGCCGACCGGCAGGGGGCGGATTACTCCGACCGTGCCGCCGCCGGCGCGCCCATTCTCGTCACCAACGACGGCGTCACCATCGCCCGGAGCATCGTGCTGGCCGACCCGGTGGAAAATATGGGGGCGCAGCTGATAAAAGAGGTAGCACTCAAGACCAACGACGGGGCGGGGGACGGCACCACCACCGCCATCGTGCTGGCCCAGTGCCTGCTCCACGAGGCGTTCCGCAGCGCCGCCGCAGGGGCGGACCTCATGGCGCTGCGGCGGGGCATCCAGTCCGGCGCGGCCGCCGCGTCTGCGGCGCTGGCGGACATGGCCCGGCCGGTGAGTACCCGGGAGGACATGGCCCGGGTGGCGGCCATTTCCTGTCAGGACGAGACGCTGGGCGATATGATCGGGGAAGCGCTGGATCGGGTGGGCCCGGAGGGCGTCGTCACCGTGGAGAACGGCCAGCGGCTGGAGACTGCGCTGAATATTCTGGAGGGCATCGTGTTCGAGCGGGGCTTCGTTTCCCCCTTGATGGCCACCGACGAGATGAAGACCGCGGCGGAGTTGGACGACCCGTACATCCTTCTGTGCGACAAGAAATTCACCGACGCCCAGGACCTCATCCCCGCCCTCATGTGCGCGGCGGAGGACGACCGGCCCATCCTCGTCATCTCTGACGGCGTAGAGGGGGAGGCGCTGGCCCTCATCCACACCAACAAGGTGGAGGGAGACATGGACATCGTCTGCGTGCCCGCCCCGCTGTACGGCGAGGGCCGCCGCTGGCGGATGGAGGACATGGCGGTGCAGACCGGCGGCGTGTACGTGACGGCGGAGCTGGGGCTGGACGTGCGCAAGGTCACCCGGGACATGCTGGGCACGGCAAAGCACGTGAAGGTCACCCGGCAGCAGACGGTCATCACCGGCCCGGGGGGCGACCCCGCCGCCATTGAGGAGCGGGTGCAGGAGCTGCGCTGGCTGGTGGAGCACACAGACTATGAATTCGACCGCCAGCGCCACCGCGAGCGGCTGGCCGCCTTTGTGTCCGGCGTGGTCCGCATCGACGTGGGCGGCCGGACGGAGCCGGAGATCTGGGAGCGGAAAATGCGGGTGGAGGACGCGGTGAACGCCGCCCGTGCCGCCCGGGAGGAGGGCGTGGTGCCCGGCGGCGGGATAGCCCTGCTCAACGCCGCGCCCGCGCTGGACGCGCTGGCGGAGACGTTGGACGGGGACGAGCGCACCGGCGTCATGGCCCTGCGCCGGGCCATCGAGGCCCCCGTGCGGCAGATCGCGGTGAACGCCGGACTGGACGGCGGCGCTGTGGCGGCCCGCCTGCTCCGGGAGAAGCCGGGCACCGGCTACGACGCGGACCGGGATCGCTATGTGGACATGCTGGAGACCGGGGTCATCGACCCGGTGAAGGTGACGCGGCTGGCGCTGGAGTGCGCCGCGTCCCTGACGGCCACGCTGCTGGCCGCCGAAGCCGGCGTGACCGATCAGGCCGGAGAAAGGAGCGGCGGAAAATGACGAAAGAGGGCGCGTGGAGCGCGTTTGTGGAGGAGTATGACATCGCCGTCCCCGACGAGCGGGTGGAGGAGGAACTGCGGGTGATGCTCACGGCGCTGAGCCACCAGATGCAGTACGCCGTTTTCACCACCGGCCGGGACGCCCGCCTGCCCACGGCAGAGGAGCAGGAAGAACAGCGGGAGAAGCTCCGGGACGAGGCGTATCTCGCCGTCAAGGAGGAGCTGGTGCTGGCGGAGCTGCTGGCCCGGCAGGACTTCCCCGTGAGCCGGGAGGAGCTGGAGGCGGAGGCCGAGACCGTGGCCCGGCGGCAGGACGTGACCGTAGAAATGGTCCGCGGCTTTTTCGGCGAGGATCTGGCTCCGCTGGCGCGGGAGATCCGCCAGCGCAAGGCCATGGACTGGGTCTGGGAGCGGCAGGCGCAGTCCAGCATCTGACGATCCTTTGAGCGAAATTTCCGGCCGAAGGTGCGATCCGGCGGAAAACTGAAACCGACAAAAGAGAGACCGGCTGTCCCGGAAAGGGACAGCCGGTCTTTTTTCATGCGGCTGCGCATATACCGGCAAAGTGCTGTGGAAACTGGAAAAAATCCCTTGACGGCATTGGCAAAAGCGTGTAAACTGTAATTGCTATTTACTGAATGTTCAATAATAAAAAGAACAAATCTGGAAGAAGGGAAGAGACATATGGCCAAGAACAAAATCGTAAGTCTGGACGAAGCAATGAGCCACATCCACAGCGGGATGAGCGTGATGATCCCGGGATTTGTGAACTGCGGCGTTCCGGAGACGCTAATCCGCGGGATCATCGCCGCGGGCTACTCGGACTTCAACGTTATCTCCAACAACACCAGCGTGCAGGGCCGGGGCATCGGCCTGCTGGTCCACGAAAACCGCATCAAGCACATCACCTGCTCCCATATCGGCTCCAACAAGGAGACGGTGGCCAAGGTAGTGGCCGGTGAGATCGACGTGACCTTCACCCCGCAGGGTACCCTGTGCGAGCGCATCCGGGCCGGCGGCGCCGGCATCGGCGGCATCCTGACCCCCACCGGTCTGGGCACCCCCATGGAGGAGGGCAAGCAGATCATTGAGGTGGACGGCAAAAAGTACATTCTGGAGACGCCGCTCCACGCGGAGCTGGCCCTCATCCACGCGTGGAAGGCGGACAAGATGGGCAACTGCATCTTCCGCCATACCGCACGGAACTTCAACTCCATCATGGCCACCGCCGCCGACCTCGTCATCGTGGAGGCGGAGGAGATCGTGGAGGTGGGCGAGCTGGAGCCCGACTACATCATGACCCCCGGCTGCCTTGTGGACTACATCGTGCAGGGCAGCAGACCGGAATAAAAAGGAGGTACGGAATATGAACGCAAAGGAATTTATCGCCCGCCGTGCCGCCAAATTTTTTGCTGACGGCGACCTTGTGAATCTGGGCATCGGCCTGCCCACGATGGTGGCCAACTACGTACCCGAGGGCATCGACGTGTGGATCGACTCCGAAAACGGCGTCATCGGCCTGAACGGTACGCCGGAGGAGGCGGATCTGAATCTGGTGGATGCCTCCGGCGCCCCCGCCGCCCTGCGTTGCGGCGGCTGTTGCTTCGACTCCTTCACCTCCTTCGGCCTCATCCGGGGCGGCCACGTGGCCTTTACCATTTTGGGCGCCTACGAGGTGGATCAGGAGGGCAACCTTGCCAACTGGACCGTCCCGGGCAAGACCACCGCGGGTATGGGCGGAGCCATGGATCTGGTGTCCGGCGCCCGGCAGGTGCTGGTGACTATGACCCATACGGACAAGGAGGGCAACCCGAAGATCCTTGAGAAGTGCACCCTGCCCCTCACCGCCGCCCACGAGGTGGACTATATCATTACCGAGCTGTGCGTCATCAAGGTCACGCCGGAGGGCCTGCTGCTTCAGGAGCTGGCCCCGGACCGCCACCCTGATCGTCATCGTGGGGCTGTCCATCTGGTCCGGCGCGAAAAATAAGGGCGGCGAGGCGAAAAATTCCATGCCGGTGGTGGCCGGAGTCATCATCGGCACGCTGGTGGGCGGCTCGTCCACGGTGGGCACCGCCCAGTTGGCTTATAACTACGGCCTGTCCGCCTGGTGGTTCACGCTGGGCGGCGGCATCGCCTGCCTGATCCTCGCACTGGTATACGCCGGGCCGCTGCGCCGTTCCGGCTGTCCGACGCTGGTGGGCATGATCCGGAAGGAATTCGGCTCCGCCGCAGGGATGTCCGCCTCCATCCTCAACTCGGTGGGGACGTTCATTAACGTCATTTCCCAGCTCATTTCCGCCACGGCGGTCATCGCGGTCATCGCGCCGGACATGGGCATTATCCCGGCGCTGGTCATTTCGGCGGTGTTCATGGCGCTGTACGTGGTGTTCGGCGGGACGAAGGGCGCGGGCATGGTTGGTATCGTCAAGACTGTGCTGCTGTATGTGGCCATGATGGCCTGCGGCGTCATGGTGCTGAACATGGTAGGCGGATTTTCCGCCTTCGCGAATATGGTGCACGGCATTGACGACCCCGCCGGGGTGAATTTCTTTTCCCTGTTTGCCCGCGGCGTGGGCACCGACGCGGGGGCCTGCCTGTCCCTAATCCTCGGCG
>CAKUKL010000043.1 GCA_934662925.1 uncultured Oscillospiraceae bacterium
GTTCTTAGGGGGAAAACGCTATGAGCGAGAATGCGCCCTTCGCATTCGAAGTCGAATCCGCGTTTTCTCCCTAAGCGTGCTTTTGGTTCCTTTTCGCACGAGCGAAAAGGAACTCGCCCGCAGGCGAAACCTGCCGCTCCGCGTCCGCAGGGCGCACCAAATTCCTCGCCGATTTTTCGGCGAATTCGAAAAGGTGGCCCGCAGGCGAAACCTGTTTGGTTTGCAAAAGAATCAGAACCGCAGAGCCTTGCTCTGCATTTCTTGATTTTTTTGCAACCTCTCCCCATGTCTGCTACTCTATATAGACAGAAGGGCCCTTCAGAAAGGTGGCGGCCGGATGACGGACGAACAGCTCATACAACTGTATTTTGACCGGGACAGCCGCGCGGTGGAGGAGACCCAGCGGGCCTACGGCCCGTACTGCGCCGCCATTGCCCGGCGGCTGCTGACGGACAGCCGGGACGCGGAGGAATGCCTCAACGACGTTTGGCTGTCGGTGTGGCACGCCATTCCGCCCGCCCGGCCGGAGCACTTCAAGGGCTGGCTGGGGGCTATCGTCCGCAACCGTGCGCTGGCGCTGGGCCGGAAAAACAGCAGAGCGCCGGAACTCGTGGACGAGACGGCGCTGGAGCTTGCTGCCTGTCTGCCCGCCCGGGACGGCCCGGCGGGGGAGACGGAGGCGAAGGAGCTGGCCGGGGCGGTGTCCGCCTTCCTGCGCAGGCAGAAGCCGGACGCGCGGGCGGCCTTTCTCCGCCGGTACTGGTATCTGGACAGTGTGGACGAGGTGGCCGCCCGGTTCGGGTGGTCGGAGTCCAAGACAAAAAGCGTTCTGTTCCGCATCCGGAACAGGCTGAGAGACTATTTGATCAAGGAGGGTTATCTGTGACGGAATATATCCATACCGTTCTGGGCGGCATCGACCCGGAGCTGGTGGAGCTGGCGGACCGCCCGCCGAAAAAGCGCGTGTCCCGGCGGGTCCGGGGGGCGCTCATCGCCGCCTGCCTGTGCGTGACGCTGGTGGCGGCGGCCTGCGCCGCGGCGCTCAGCGGCGTGTTCGTGGGGGAGCCGGGTTCCTTTGAAGTGGGCGGCGAGACCCTCGAAGGCGTCCAGCTGGTGATCGACGAGGCGGAGGTGTTTTCATGGGACGATTTCGACCCCAAATTCCGGGAGCGGGCGCGGGAACAAATGGAGGAAAACCAGCAGAGGGGCGAGTCGAGGTCCATCACTTATTACGGCTGGGCCCGGGCGTCGGAGCAGATGGGCTTTCCGCTGGCGGACAGCAGCTACCTTGCCAATTGCGTGGACATCAACTGCAATGTCTGGGTGGTTGAAGGCATGGTAAGCGCCTCGTCGGTGCGGCGGGTGGACGGCGTCAATGTCGATCTGTATGCCCTTATCTCGCTGGAAAACTCCTATGGCACAAAGCTGGAGAATGTGCTCGCCCCGTATGGGGAGGACGGCGCGACCGAGACCTGCACCATGCCCGACGGCAGCAGCGCGGTGATCTACTCGTACCGGAACAACGGGAAGGTCTATTATGTCGGCTGCTTCGTTCTGGACGGAGTGGTCTATATGGTGGGCGTGGAGGGCACCCCCGAATATGACGAGAGCCGCGTCGCCCTGCTGCGGAGCATCCTCGCCGGCTTTGAGTCTTGACAAATCCCCGGATTTTTCATATACTTGCTCCAGAATGGAAAAGGCTTGGAAGGGAAGCAGTACCCGCTTTTCCCACCTGAAGAGAGTGGCCGGTCGGTGCGAGGCCATGGTGGGCGGCGGCGAAGTCGTCCCGGAGCCGCGTCTCCGAACGAAGTAAGAGACGCCGGGTCCTCCCGTTACAGAGACAACGAGTGTCCCGCCCCGGCGGGAAATTCAGGTGGTACCGCGGTTTGCAATGAGCCGCCCTGAGCAAATGCTCGGGGCGGCTTTTTTCGCCCCGAAAAGGAGTGTAACAGATGAAGAAAGAACTGCCCAAGATCTACGAGCCCCAGGAGGTGGAGGGCCGCATCTACGAGATGTGGGAGAAGAACGGCTGCTTCGCCGGGCACCGCGACCCGGACAAGAAGCCCTTCACCATCGTCATGCCGCCCCCCAACGTCACCGGCCAGCTCCACATGGGCCACGCCATGGACTGCACCCTTCAGGATATCCTCATCCGCTTCAAGCGGATGCAGGGCTACGCCGCCCTGTGGGTGCCCGGCACCGACCACGCCGGCATCGCCACCCAGATCAAGGTGGAGGAGGACCTGCGGGTGAACGAGGGCCTGACCCGCCACGACCTCGGCCGGGAGAAATTCCTCGAGCGGGTGTGGCAGTGGAAGGAGAAGTTCGGCGGCCGCATCGTGGAGCAGCAGAAGAAAATGGGCGCGTCCTGCGACTGGGACCGCGCCCGGTTCACCATGGACGAGGGCTGCTCTAGGGCCGTCCGGGAGGTGTTCGTCTCCCTCTATGAGAAGGGCCTCATTTACAAAGGCTCCCGCATCGTCAACTGGTGCCCCCACTGCGTCACCGCCCTGAGCGACGCCGAGGTGGAGTACAAGGACAAGCCCGGCCACCTCTGGCACATCAAGTACCCCATCGTGGGCGAGCCGGGCCGCTATGTCATCGTGGCCACCACCCGGCCGGAGACCATGCTGGGCGACACCGGCGTGGCCGTCAACCCCAACGACGACCGCTATAAGGACATCGTGGGCAAGACGTGCATGCTGCCCCTCATGGACCGGGAGATTCCCATCGTGGCCGACGACTACGTGGACATGGAGTTCGGCACCGGCTGCGTGAAGATGACCCCCGCCCACGACCCCAACGACTTCGAGGTGGGCCTGCGCCATAATCTGGACACCATCCGGGTGCTGGACGACAACGGCGCGGTGAACGAGAACGGCGGCAAGTATCAGGGTATGGACCGCTACGAGGCCCGCAAGGCCGTCATCGCCGATCTGGAGGCGCTGGGCCTGCTGGAAAAGATCGAGGACCACCAGCACAACGTGGGCACCTGCTACCGCTGCGGCACCGACGTGGAGCCCATCGTCTCCGCCCAGTGGTTCGTGAAGATGGCCCCGCTGGCGCAGGAGGCACTGCGGGTGGTGAACGACGGTGAGACGAAGTTCGTCCCCGACCGCTTCGCCAAGACCTATACCAACTGGATGGAAAACGTCCACGACTGGTGCATTTCCCGCCAGTTGTGGTGGGGCCACCAGATCCCCGTGTGGTACTGCGACGACTGCGGCCACATGACCGTCAGCCGGGAGGACGCCTGCGAGTGCGAGGCCTGCCACTCCACGAACATCCACCGGGACCCCGACGTGCTGGACACGTGGTTCTCCTCCGCCCTGTGGCCCTTCTCCACGCTGGGCTGGCCGGACAAGGACAGCGAGGACCTCAAGTATTTCTATCCCACCGACGTGCTGGTCACCGGCTACGACATCATTTTCTTCTGGGTGGCCCGGATGATCTTCTCCGGCTGCGAGCACATGGGCAAGACGCCCTTCCACACCGTTCTCATCCATGGCCTTGTCCGGGATGACAAAGGCCGCAAGATGTCCAAGAGCCTTGGCAACGGCATCGACCCGCTGGAGATGGCGGACAAGTACGGCGCCGACGCCCTGCGCTTCAACCTCATCACCGGCAACAGCCCCGGAAACGACATGCGCTTCTATGTGGAGAAGTGCGAGGCCATGCGCAACTTCGCCAATAAGATCTGGAACGCCAGCCGCTTCGTCATGATGAACCTGACCATCGACAAGAACGAGCTGCCCGAGAAGCTGGAGCGGGAAGACAAATGGATCCTGTCCAAGCTCAACCGTCTGGCGAAGGAAGTCACCGACAACATGGAAGCCTACGAGCTGGGCGTGGCCTCGGCCAAGGTGTACGACTTCATCTGGAGCGACTACTGCGACTGGTATATCGAGCTGACCAAGGCCCGCCTTCAGGGCGACGACGAGGCCGCCAAGATCCAGGCCCAGCAGGTGCTGGTGTACGTCCTCACCGAGACACTCAAGCTGCTGCACCCCTTCATGCCCTTCATCACCGAGGAGATCTGGCAGGCTTTACCGCACGAGGGCGACTTCCTCATGCTCCAGAAGTGGCCGGAATACCGGGAGGAGCTGAATTTCCAGGCCGCCGAGGAGGCCATGGAGTCCGTCATGGACGTCATCCGCGCCATCCGTGCGAGAAGGGCGGAGATGAACGTGCCCCCGTCAAGGAAGGCCGCCATTACCATCGCCACACCCAAGGCGGAGGTCTTTGCCGCCGGTCGGGGCTTCCTGACCCGTCTGGCCTACGCCTCTTCCATCGAGATCGACCAGTCCGAGCCCACGGACACCTCCGGCATGGTGGTGGACGTGACCCACGACGCCAAGGTGTATATGCCGCTGGCGGAGCTGGTGGACATCGAGAAGGAGAAGGCCCGGCTCCAGAAGGATCTGGGCAAGAAGCAGGGCGAGCTCAAGGGGCTGGAGGGCAAGCTGTCCAACCCCGGCTTCCTGAACAAGGCCCCGGAGAACGTGGTCGCCGCCGAAAAGGAGCGCGCCGAGAAGCTCAAGACCCTCATCGCCAGGCTGGAGGAGCAGCTGGCGGCCATGGGCTGAAGCTGACTGAATGAGAAAACACCCCCCTTGCCCATTCGGGCAAGGGGGGTCCGCGTTCTCAGATCCACCAGTTTGGGGTAAGGTCCCCGAGTGTTGCGATTTTCTCCTTTTCGCAATCCAGCATGATCTCAACATCCCGGCAGCTGTCCGGCATGAGCTGCGTCATCAGCTCCCGGCAGGCACCGCAGGGCGGGACTGCTTTTCCGCTCTGGTCGATCGCTATGACACGGCGAATGGCATCTTCACCGCAGGTGAGCATGTGGAAGATGGCGTTGCGTTCCGCGCATACTCCCAGCGTACAGGCGCTGTCCACGCATACCCCGGTGTAAATTTTTCCGGAGGCCGATTCGATGGCGGCGGCAACGCCGCCGGCCTCCACCCATTTGGAGACATTCCTCGGCGCAAGCACCTTTTTTGCCTGCTGATACAGAGTATCCCATATTTTGTCCATATCGATGCTCCTTTGTCTGTGTTTTGTGATCGTCAGCGGATCACATCAGGTCTGCTCGTTCTGGTTCCTCTGTTTCTCATTTGCGCCGCACCCTTTCCGCGATCAGCTCCGCCGCGAGGGCGGCGGCCATGCAGACGCCGCAGACAAGGCCCATGTACGGCCCTCTCGACGCGCCCGCGTATGCGTCCCCGGTCCACGTCAGGTCGTAGATCGGAAGCCCGAACAGCCGCACCGTAAACAGCGCCCCGCCGGTGCGGTAGGCGTTGGTGTAGCCGAAATAAATGGCAATACTCATCAGGATCATCGCAATGGTGAAGCCCGCGATGAGCGCTAAAATTCGTTTTGTCCTCCGTTTCATGTCCATGCCCCCCGTATGTTCGTCCAGTCTACCATACATCCGTCCAAAAGAAAAGCGCGGATGCGCCGCGCCGGAGCGGAAAAAGGCCCCGTCTCAAGTGAGACGGGGCCTTTTCGGTTCAATTTTACTCCGCCTTGTCCTCGTCCGCGGAGGGAGCCTCGGGGGCCTCCTCAGCGGGGGCCTCGGCCTCTTCGGCGGGAGCGGCGGGCTCCTCGGCGGGCACTTCGGCGTCGCACTCGCAGGCCGCGTCCTGAACGTCCTCGTCGGACAGGTTGCCGGCGGCCTTGATGTCGGAGATGCGCTCGTTGTTGTAGTCGATCTTGGCCTTGGAGGCGGTGATCTGCTCGCACAGGGCGGCGTAGGCGGCCTCGGGGGCGGCGCCGCGCTCGGCGAAGTACAGCTTGCCCAGCTCCAGATACGCCTTCTTGATGGCTTCCTGCTCGCTGGCGTTCTGCACCTTCAGCTTGCCGATCTCGCTGAGCTCCTTGCCCTTGCCGATGGCGGTGTCAGACAGCTCCTTGGCCTTGGCCACGCCGGTCTGGGCCAGATCCTTCGCCTTTTCCTTCAGGCTGTTGAAATCGAAGTTGATAGTCATAATGGGGAACCTCCTTATGTTCTTGTTGGGGCTTGCTTTTTTCTATGGCCCCATTCTAAACCCCGGAAGAAGGAGATGCAAGGGTTTTTCAGAGGTTTAACGGCACTTTCATCGTTTTTTAATATCTCGTTAACGAATAGGTGTGAAAAAATGAGACGCCGCAACGGTTTGCGGAATTTTTTGTTACCAACGTGTTACTAACCTGTTACTAACGGCATATTATCGTACATTATGCCAAAAGCAAAATATTGCGCTTCAGGACGGCTATTGTGTCGTGAGTATACCGGGCGGTGACATCGCTTTTCGTGGAATGGCCGAGGAGCCGTTTGGTGACGAGCGGGTCGGCATTGGCGGCGTGGAGCCGGGTGGCGAAGGTGTGGCGGCACCAGTGCGGGGTGGCCTCCGGCGTGCCCAGCGCCTGCGCAATGGGCGGGAAGGCGTTGAGCCGGTACCAGCTCGGCGCGAGGTATTCGCCTTCCCGGGTGAACAGATAATCCCCGCGGGAGGCAAGGGCTCGGTCGATATACGGCTTGACCTTCGGATGGATGGGAATGATCCGGTCGCGGCCGGCGTCAGTCTTGATGCCGCCCTGTAAATACCCACCCTGCTCCGGGTGATAGGAAAAGGGTGTGAGTTGGGTGAACTCGGAGATCCGCAGGCCGGTATAGCACAGGATGAGGGCGGTGTCCGCCCAGGGGACCCCGGAAGCGGCCATATTTTCAAGCTGCTTGATCTGAAGGTCTGTAAAAGCGCCTTTCTTTTGCTTTGGGTCCACGGAAGGGACGTCAAGATAGACGGAATAATCCTTGCCGATGATGTCCCGCTGGGCGGCGTAGGCACACAGGGCATGGATCAGGATCACCGCATTATTGATGGTGGACTGAGACTTTCCCTCTGCCTCGGCGTCGTCGAGGATCGCCTGCCACTCGTCCAGCGTGACGGATCGGATCTTCCGGTCGGCGTAGCAGGAAACGCGCATGTTCCAGGCGGCCTTGTGGCTGTGCGCGGATGCTTCACTGCACTTGCGGTATTCCCGGGCGCTCCATGCGTCATACACCTGTTGAACGGTCGTGGATAGAAGGTCGGCGGCGGGAGCGTGCCCGGCGGCCTTTTGCCGGTTGTATTCATCCAGCGCCGCCTGGGCTTCCTGCAGCTTCGCATGGTAGGACAGAACTGACTGGACGATATGGCCGTGATCATCCCGGCCGGAGATACGGACGGAATATGGCCGGCGGCGGTTCCCGGACAGCTTGACGATGGTCCCGGATCCATTGGGACGTTTCATAGGCACACCACCTGACATAAAAGCATTGATCTGCGCCCTCGGGACTGCTGCCCCCGGGGGTGCTTTTGTGTTTTTCAGCGATTCCGGTAAAATGTACCTCCATACAGGTACGGGTTCAATGGTAATATTTGCATAGGAAGAAAAACCCGCTTTCTACAAAACCTATCCAGGTAGAAAGGGGGGACGGTATGGAATACTACGTGGCAAAGGTGCGGATGGAACGGAAGATGTCCCTGCGGGCGCTGGCGGACAAATCAGGCGTGGCCCGCAGCCACATCCAGAAGATAGAGGCCGGGGAAGCAAATCCCAGTCTGGAGGTCATGTGCAGACTGGCGGACGCACTGGGGTGCAGCCTGATGGACCTGTTCAAATACAAATAAAGGGGGTGATGACCAAGAAAAAGACCGGTCAACGAGCGGGTACGGACGGAGAAAGGAGAAAAAGAATATGACACCAGAGGAGGCCATGATGTACATAGCCGGAATGTCCGAAGAACAGAAAGAGCAGCTCAGCGTTTTGCTATCAGTCCTTGCACGACGGCATCGACGATCTGAAGTTCCTCCGGAGTCAGCTCACAAAGCCGCCGTATAAGTTCCGCGTCAAGAAGCTCGCTGTCCGTCTGGGCAGCGGGCTTTTTGCCGTCGCTGTCAGACCATCCCATCAAAAAGGAAGGCGAGACATCCAGAACGTCCGCGATACGCTCAAGCCTGTCGAGCGGGATATTGGTCACAACATTGTTTTCGTACTTGAAAATCGTTTGTTTGGTCGTGCCGCAGAGCTGGCCAAGTTGATCCTGCGTCATCTGGGCCGCCTCACGGGCAATCTTTATTCTGTCTCCGACTGTCATATAAAACGCTCCTTTTTTGAAGTAACTTTATATTATCACGAAAAACGAATAAATCAAGTAAAAAATGACTTGACAAGATACCTGCGATGGATTATACTTGCGGTAACTTAACAAGTTACGGAGGTGAGAGAATGGTTGCAACTGATAAACTGCGGGGGATCATTGCAGAGCGCGGATTGTCCCAGAGAAAAGTGGCTGCGGAGCTCGGAATGACTGAAAAAACCTTTTACGGGAAGATGAAGGCCGGCGTATTTGGGACGGATGAAGCGGAGAAGATGATCGAACTGCTCCGGATCGAAAACCCCGTGGATATTTTTTTGGCCAAACGGTAACTTAATGAGTTACCATTGCAGATGGAGGGGTGAAGGAAGATGCCGTTCACAGCAGCGGAACTGGAAGAAATGCGCCGGGCGGACGAAGAGATCGAGCGGGAGTTCCGCCTAACCCAAGAGGAACTTGCCAAATCCAGAGAACTGGATCGGCAGGCCAAGCTGGAAGAGATACTGCCGGAGAAAAGGAAGGTACTGGAATCCCGGCGGGCGTACTACGAGGCGAACCGGGAGAAGGTACTGGAATCCCAGCGGTGGATCAGGGACGAGAGAGTGAAACGTGGGTACACCCAAAGAGAATTGGCGCAGCGGATCGGATCGTCACAGCCGAGCATCGCAATGCTGGAATCCGGCAGAATGACGCTGGCCGCGTTCCAAAGGGCGGACGAGCTGTACCGACTGCTGGGCGCACAGACGTAGAGGAGGGGACAGGATGCCGCGGAAGGCAATACATAATATCCCGGATGAGGAAGAGATCCTGCGGCAGGACAACGTGCCGGTGGAGATGGCGGCCCGGTTCATCGGGTGGTCGGCGCCGACGCTGTATTACGCATTGCAGGAGCAGCGGGCGCCCTTCGGGATCGCGGTGAGGTCGCCCAAGGGCGGGTGGACCTACAACATCAGCCCGGGATTGCTGGTAAAGTACAAGCGCGGGGACCTGCCCGCGTACCGGCTCAACGAGGTCATTGATCTGGCAGCCGAGGGCGTGGAACGGGTGATCAACGAAAAGCTGGCGGGCGTCCAGCGGCTATTGACGGCGCTGGCGGCGCAGTAGGAGGGGCAGAACATGTGGAACGGGAGAAGCTGCTGGCTGTGCGGCCGGAACGGATCGGGGGACCCGCT
>CAKUKL010000044.1 GCA_934662925.1 uncultured Oscillospiraceae bacterium
CCATCACGCTGCGGCTGTCATAACGACTCTGGTCCTCCGCGTCCCGGAGGAAACCGTAGCCGTTGAAGCCCTGCATGGTATGGTGGATGGTCTTCCACGCCTCCTGCCGGGCCTCGAAGTAGAGCTTGCTCTCCCTTTTGAAGTCCAGCGGCCGGAACCACAGGTTATACTTCCCGTAGTCGGCCACGCCGTCCTCCTTCCACCACGTCTGGCGGCCCAGCGTGGACAGCTCGCCCAGATGGCTGTTGTCGTTGATGTACTCCACCGTCACGGCATCGCCGTCGAACAGCAGCTTGGACACGCTGGTATTGTCCCCATGGGGCACCCGGTCGATCTCATCCAGCGGATAGCCGTACAGCTTTGCAAGGGCCGTCCGTATGGCCGTCCCATGGGAGAACACCGCCACCGTCTGCCCCTCGTGGGCGGCGGCGATCCGCCGGAGGGCGGCGGTCATCCGCATCTGCACCGCGCCGTAGGTCTCGCTGCCCTGCACGTGCCACGCCGGGTCCGCCCGGTTGAAGGCGTCCAGCGAAGCGGCGTTGTCCCGATGGAGCTGGCCCCACGTGAGGTCCTCCCACACGCCGCCGCCGATCTCCCGGAGGTCCGGGTCGGTGCGCAGCTCCAGCCCCCGGGGCTGGTAAATAGCCCGGGCGGTGGTCATGGTGCGGAACAGGTCGCTGGAATACACCGCGTCGATGTGCTCCCCGGCGAACCGCCGGGACAGCGCCTCGATCTGGCGGCAGCCGTTCCCGGTGATGACGCTGTTGTACCAGCCGTGGAACCGATGATATACATTTCCCTCCGCCTCCGCGTGGCGGATCAGATAAACCGTGGTCATAGAGTACCTGCTTTCAAATATGGATTGCTGATCTCCCGCTTACCAGACCTTTACCCCGCCGGTAAGGCCGGACACCCGGTCCAGCCCCTTCCGCTCCGCGATGGCTTCCAGCCCGTCCCGCACCTTGATGGGGGCGAGGGGGTCGGCAAACAGGGCGGTGCCCACCGCCACGGCGGACGCGCCCGCCAGCATGAGCTGGGCCGCGTCCTCGCCTTTGGCGACGCCGCCCATGCCCAGAATGGGCAGCTTGACGGCGTTGGCGACCTCCCAAACCATCCGCACCGCCACCGGCAGCACGGCGGGGCCGGACAGGCCGCCTGTGTTCATCTTCAGCACCGGGCGGCCGGTGTTCACGTCGATGCGCATGCCCCGCAGGGTGTTGATGAGGGACAGGGCGTCCGCCCCCGCGCCCTCCACCGCCCGGGCGATCTCGGTGATGTCGGTGACGTTGGGA
This sequence comes from uncultured Oscillospiraceae bacterium, assembly GCA_934662925.1. GTDB lineage: Bacteria > Bacillota > Clostridia > Oscillospirales > Oscillospiraceae > Enterenecus. The sequence continues at coordinate 1,293 of CAKUKL010000044.1, forward strand.
GACAGCTTTACCATCACGGGCACGGAGGCATGCCGCTTGGCCGTCTCCGTCACCTCGGCAGCCAGCTCCGGCTTCGTGCCGTAGGCAAGGCCGCCCGCCTTTACGTTGGGGCAGGAGATGTTGACCTCGATCATGTCGATCCCCGCCGCCGACAGCTTTTCGCACATGACGCCGTACTCCTCCGGCGTATTGCCGGAGATGTTGGCGATGACCTTCACGTCGTACTGCCGCAGGAAGGGCAGCTCCGTCTCGATAAAGGCGTCCACGCCGGGGTTCTGAAGGCCCACGGAGTTAAGGATGCCCATGGGGGTCTCCGCGATGCGGGGGGCGGGGTTGCCCTCCCGCCGCTGGGCGGTGAGGCCCTTGACGCAGATGCCGCCCAGCTCGGACAGGTCATAGAACTGCCCGTACTCCCGGCCGAAGCCGAAGGTGCCGGAGGCCACCACCACCGGGTTTTTCATGGTCATTCCCGCCAGGCTGACGGACATATCCACCTTATTCATCCCAGTCCACCTCCCGGGCGTCAAATACAGGGCCGTCCTTGCAGACGTGCTTCATGGAGCCGTCCGCCGTTTTGCAAGCGCACACAAGGCACGCGCCCACGCCGCAGCCCATCCGTTCCTCCATGGACACCTGACAGGGCACGCCGAAGTCCGACGCCGCCCGGTATACATTCTTCAGCATGGGCTTCGGCCCGCAGGCCAGCACCGCCGTATAGCCGTTGTCCTTTTCCAGCTCCTGCCGCACCAGCGCGTCCACAAAGCCGTGGTGGCCCAGCGTGCCGTCGTCGGTGGCGATGCGCACCCCGCCGGAGCAGGCCTTGCTGAACTCCTCCAGCAGCATCACGTTCTTTGCCGACCGGAAGCCCAGCACCGCGGTGCTCTCCCCGCCGCCGTGAACGGCGCAGCCCAGCATAGGGGGAACGCCGATGCCGCCGCCCACCAGCAGGTATTTCCCGCCCTTCTCCATCTGAAAGCCGTGACCCAGCGGGCCGAGGACATCCACCTGATCGCCCACCGCCCGACGAGCCAGCCACTCCGTGCCCTCTCCCCGGACCTCGAACACCAGCCGCAGCAGCTCCCGCTGCTCCGCCCAGTTGCAGATGGAGATGGGCCGCCGCAGCAGACGGCTGTGGCCGCACTTGATATGCACGAACTGGCCCGGCATGGCGATCTGGCCCGTCAGGCCCTCCGTCTCCAGCGTCATGGACCACGCGCCGGAGGACAGCCGGGTCATCTCCAGCACCTTGCAGTTATTTTCTACCTTCATCCTATTTTACGCCCTTTCTCCGGCGGCCCCATGGCCGCCTTATGGGTTTTACAGAACCGTGATGTACTCCTTCAGCTCGTCCCGCATCTGCTCGGCGGCGGCCCGGGCGGCTTCCTGATAATCCTCGCCGTCCTTGCCGGTCTTTTTCCACGCGCACATGATGGAGCGGGAGGCGTTGATGATGGCCCCCCGGCCCAGCTCGTCAAAGGCGTAGCGCACGTCGGCGGCGGTGCCGCCCTGCGCGCCGTAGCCCGGCACGAGGAAGAAGGTATGGGGCAGGCGGCGGCGCAGCTCCCGCAGCACCGTGGGATGGGTGGCGCCCACCACCGCGCCCAGCGCCTGATAACCGTATTTTCCGGCGGTGTCCCGGCCCCAGCGCTCGATGAGGTCGCCCATGACGGCGTACACCACCCGGTCCCCCGCCACCATGTCCTGAAATTCCATGGACGAGGGGTTGGAGGTCTTGGCCAGCACGAAGGCGGACTTGTTCCGGGCCGTGCACTGGTCGAGGAAGGGCTTGATCGCGTCGGAGCCCATGTAGCCGTTGAGGGTGACGCAGTCGGCGTCGAACACGGGGTACTCCCTGTCCCCCACCTTCGTCACGCCCAGCCACGCCTCGGCGTAGGCGGTGGCGGTGGTGCCGATGTCGCCCCGCTTGATGTCGGCAATGACGTACAGGCCCTTTCCCTGCGCGTAGCGGATGGTCTTTTCCATCGTCACCATACCGGCCCAGCCCAGATTTTCGTAGTAGGCCGCCTGGGGCTTCACCGCGGGCACCACGTCGTACAGCGCGTCGATGAGGCCGCGGTTGAACTGCCACACCGCGTCCGCCGCGCCGGCCAGCGTCTCGCCGAACTCCTCATAGCTCCGCTTCTGGATATGGGCGGGGACATACTCGATCCGGGCGTCCAGCCCGGCCACCGTGGGGTTCTTTTTCTCTCTGATCTTCTCCTGAAGAATATCGAACGACATGGTCAGCCCTCCTGATAAATAATAGTTCCGCCGGAAATGGTATATTTGACTTTGCCTTTGACTTTGCGTCCCGCGAAGGGGGTGTTGCGGCCCTTGGACCTGAACCGCGCCGGGTCGATGGTCCACTCCTCGTCCTCGTCGAAAATGACCAGATCCGCGTCGGCTCCCACCGCCAGCGTCCCCTTGTTGATGCCCAGAATGATGGACGGCGCGGCGGACATCTTGGCGATGACCCACGGCAGGGGCAGCTTGCCGCCGTGGTACAGCGCCGTCAGCGACAGGGCCAGCGACGTCTCCAGCCCCACCATGCCGCTGGGCGCGTCGGGCAGGGGCCGGGCCTTCTCCTCGGCGGAGTGGGGGGCGTGGTCGGTGACGATGGCGTCGATTGTGCCGTCCCGCAGGCCCTCCAGAATGGCGGCCACATCCGCGTCGGTGCGCAGGGGCGGGTTCACCCGGGCCATGCTGCCTTGGGCCAGCACCTCCCGCTCTGTGAGGGTGAAGTACTGGGGACAGGTCTCGCAGGTGATCTGCACGCCCCGCTTTTTCGCCTGCCGGACGATATCCACGCTCTTCGCCGTGGAGATGTGGCAGATGTGGACGTGAGCCCCGGTCTCCTCTGCCAGCCGGGCGTCCCGCTCCACCTGCATCTCCTCCGCAATGGCCGGGCGGCCGGGCAGGCCCAGTGCCTCCGCCACCGGCCCGGCGTTGACGGCGTAGTTCCGCACAAGCTCCTTGTCCTCGCAGTGGTCGAGGATGACCATGCCCAGCTCCTTGGCTTTCAGAAACGCCTGACGGAACAGCTCCTCGTCCTGCACCGGCACGCCGTCGTCGGACAGGGCGGGCGCCCCCGCCGCCTTCAGGGCGGCGAAGTCGGTGAGCTGTTCGCCCTTCATGCCCACGGTGACGGCGCCCACGGGCAGCACGTTCACCCCGGTGCCCTTCGCCTTGTCCCGGATGGCGGCGATCCGCTCCGGCGTGTCTGTCACCGGGTTCGTATTCGCCATGGCCACCAGCGTGGTAACGCCGCCGTGAGCCGCCGCGGCGCAGCCGGTCTCGATGGTCTCCTTGTACTCGAACCCCGGCTCCCGCAGGTGGACGTGCATATCCACCAGACCGGGGGCCACCGTCAGCCCCGCCGCGTCGATGACTTTGTCCGCCGCCATGGGGCGGCCGGAGATCGCGGCGATCTTTCCGTCCTCAACGAGCAGGTTGCCCATGGTGTTCAGTCCCGTGGCCGGGTCCACCAGCCAGCCGTATTGGATCAGCAGCTTCAAGGGGAAAACACACCCTTCCATTTTAATATTCATTTTATTATATCGTATCCCCGGTGGTTCCGCAATGAATAAAATAGACACAACCGCCCCTGCGCCCCCCGCCCTTTCCCGGCATATTTCTCCGCGCCGCCGCGGCCGCTCCGGCTTCCTCCCGCGCTTTTCCGGCTCCGCGGGAGAGCGGACGGAAAATTTTTCATTTGAGCGGAACTTTTTCCTGCCTGCTCCGTCTAATAAAAACGCTCAGCGCGATTTCCGGTCTTTATTTCGCTGTTGCAAAAGGGCTGGAAATCTGCTATACTATGATGTACGTGTTCAAAAAATGCAAAAGGACTGATGATGAGTGAGCGAACAGGGAAAGCGGCTCGAGCGGCGCAGCGAACGGCGCAAGCAGGAAGACGCCGCCTTCAACAAAATGCTGCTTTGGCTGGCCGGCGCTGTGGTACTGGAGATCCTGACGTTCGTGCTCCGGCGTATTTATATCAACTATTCCTATACGGACTTCGGCGTGGGTCTGATGGTCGCCCTGAACAGCTTTTTCGGCGTGTTCCGGTTCGCCGGGGCGGTGCTGACTATCGCGGGGGCGGTGTGGCTCCTGCTGTCCCTCAAGGGCGGGAAAAAGCTGGTGGCTCCCGGCGTGTTCACCGGCGTGATGCTGTGGCTGTGGGCCGCGTCCGTGCTGTGCTTCGGGCTGAACACCATGGGGATGCAGATCCTGTGTGTGCTGCCGGTAGCCGTGGCCGTGCTGGCCGCCATCTACTTCCTGTATCAGCGTGAGTTTTTCTACAACACCATCCTCGTGGGCGTGGGCATCACCGCCCTGTGGGTGTACCGGCAGATCTATATGAACCATCCCCGCATGACCTACTGCGGCTTCGCCGCCGTGTGGGTGGGGCTGGCCGCAGCCGCCGCGCTGGCCTTCCTGCTCAGCCGCCGGGGCGGCAAGCTGGGCTTCCTGCAGGTCCTGCCCGCCGGAGCCAAGTATCTCTCCATCTATCTGACCTGCGCGGTGACGGCGGCGGTGCTGCTGGTCTCGCTGCTTGTCGGCATCGCCTCGGCCTATTACGCGATCTTCGCGCTCATCGGCTGGCTGTTCTGTCTGGCTGTGTACTACACCGTCAAGTTGATGTAAGGTCTCCCGCATTTTCAAAGGGGCGCCTGGACAGGCGCCCCTTTTTTCACAGTCTTCCGTCTGATCCTGTCGGATTTGCTCGAAGTATGACGATTTTGAGAAAAATGGCGTAAGTTGTGTTATTATGCAGAAAAACGGCGAAACGGGGTCGATGAGATGGAAAAGAGCATGACTTACCGGGCGGCGGAGGCCATGGTCCGCTCCATGGGCGTGACGTGCGCCAACCTGAGCATGCGCCAGTTCGTCTGCGCCCTCGACCTCATCCACCGGGAGCCGGACATGATCCACGGCATCACCACGCGGCTCCACCCCGCGCTGGCGGAACTCTTCCCCGATTCCAGCGTCAAAAGCATCGAACGCAACCTCCGCTCCGCCCGGGACACCATCATCAAGCGGGGCGACCCGGAGCGGCTGAAGGAGGTGGCGGGCTACGTCCTTCAGGTATCTCCCAGCGTGGGCGACATGCTGGATGTGCTCGACTACTACATGCAGTGCAACGGCCTTTGGCCGGAGGATGAATAAACCGATTTTTGCAAAACGCGCCGGAAGCATATTCCGGCGCATTTTTTTGCAGAATTTTGCAGCATAACCGCCCGATCCATCGCGCAAACTACCCTTGCGCAATTGCAATTAAGGAGGTTTTGCAACATGATCCTTGACAAGATCGCGCTGGCGCTGTCCATCGTCGGCGGCCTGAACTGGGGCGCCATCGGCCTGTTCAATTTCGACCTGGTGGCCTTCCTCTGCGGCGGCTCCGGCACGTGGCTGGCCCGCATCATCTACACGCTGGTGGGCGTCGCCGCCCTGTGGTGCCTGACGCTGCTCTTCCGGCCCGAGCATCAGGACCGCCGCCAGAGCGCCTGACAAGATTCCCCTGCCGCACATCCGGCAGGGGAATTTTTCTGCGATAAAAAATTCAGTTAGCCTTTGCAAACTTTTGCTTGACAAATTCCTATTTGCGTGATAGGGTATAGATGCACTCCCCCCCAGGGGGGTCTATGGAGGTGAACCGATATGATGGCAGACAAGCAGACCGTGCTCCGCCTGCTCAAGACCGCCCGGGGGCAGCTGGACGGTATCATCAAAATGGTGGAGGACGACCGCTACTGCATGGACATCTCCCAGCAGGTGCTGGCCGCCGACGCCATGCTCCGCCGGGTGAACAAGGAGATCCTGTCCGCCCATCTGAAGCACTGCGTGGAGCACGCCGAGACCGATCAGGAACGCTCCGACAAGATTGACGAGCTTGTGAACGCGCTGGGCAAAATGCTGTAAGACGGGCCAGTCCCGGACGCAATTCGTCTCCCACAAAATTCCTGATTTTGCGGGGCCCCGTTATTTTTTATCCCTCGGGCGAAGTGAATCCGCCCTTCGGGAAATTCTCCGCTTCGCTCCGAATTTTACGCCGCACCCGCGGCGCGCATGGGCGGAGCACCGTTTATTGAAAGTCTGGTGGTTTTATCATGAAACAGAAATTTACCGTTACCGGCATGACCTGTTCGGCGTGCTCCGCCCATGTGGACAAGGCCGTGCGGAAGCTGCCGGGAGTGCAGGACGTGAACGTGAACCTGCTGGGCGGCTCCATGACGGTGGACGGCGACGATTCCGTCACGCCGGAGGCCGTCATCGCCGCGGTGGAGAAGGCGGGCTACGGCGCGTCCCTGTCCGCCGCGCCGGGGCAGAACACCGCCCCCGTCCCCGCCCCCAACACCATGGAGGATGAGCTGAAAAGCATGAAGACCCGGCTCATCGCCTCCTTCGTGTTCCTCATCCCCCTGTTCTACCTGTCCATGGGCCACATGATGGGCTGGCCCATCCCCCATTTCTTCCACGGCATGGAAAATGCCATGACCTACGCCCTCACCCTGTTCCTGCTCACCGTGCCCATCATGGTCATCAACCAGAAATACTACCGGGTGGGCTTCAAGACGCTGTTCCACCTCTCCCCCAACATGGACTCCCTCATCGCCGTGGGTTCCGCCGCCGCCGTCATCTACGGCATTGCCGCCCTGTACCGCATCGGCTGGGGTCTGGGCCACATGGACATGGACGTGGTGGAAAAGTACTCCATGGACCTCTATTTTGAGTCCGCCGGTATGATCCTCACCCTCATCACGCTGGGCAAATATCTGGAGACCCGCTCCAAGGGCAAGACCGGACAGGCCATTGCCCGGCTCATCGACCTCGCCCCCAAGACGGCCACCGTCCTCCGGGACGGCAGAGAGGTCGAAGTCCCGGTAGAGCAGGTCCAGCTGGGCGACCTGCTGCTGGTCCGGCCCGGCGGCTCCATCCCCGTGGACGGCGTGGTCACCGAGGGCGCGTCCTCCGTGGATGAATCTGCCCTCACCGGCGAGTCCATCCCCGTGGACAAGGAGCCGGGGGACACCGTCATCTCCGCCTCCATCAACAAATCCGGCGCCCTCACCATCCGGGCCACCCGGGTAGGTCAGGACACCACCCTTGCCCAGATGATCCGTCTGGTGGACGAGGCCGCCTCCTCCAAGGCCCCAATCGCCAAGCTGGCCGACCGGGTGGCCGGCGTGTTCGTCCCCGTGGTCATGGGCATCGCCCTTGTCACCGCCGTGGTCTGGTTCATCGCCACCCACTCGGTGGAGATGGCCCTCACCTCCGGCGTAGCGGTGCTGGTCATCTCCTGCCCCTGCGCGCTGGGCCTTGCCACCCCCGTGGCTATCATGGTGGGCACCGGCAAGGGCGCGGAGCACGGCATTCTGGTGAAATCCGCCGAGGGTCTGGAGACCCTGCGCTCCGTCACCACCGTGGTGCTGGACAAGACCGGCACCATCACCGAGGGCAAGCCCCGGGTCACCGACCTCTACCCCCTCGGCTCCACCACCGCGGAGGAGCTGCTCTGCGTGGCCGCCAGTCTGGAAAAGCCCTCTGAGCACCCCCTCGCCGCCGCCGTGGTGGACGAGGCGGAGCGCCGCCACATCCCGCTGTGCGCCGTCACCGGCTTCGAGGCCGTCCACGGCAAGGGCATCCGGGGCGAGGTACAGGGCGCACGGTATATCGCGGGCAACGCCGCCATGCTGGCCGACGCGGGCATTTCGCTGGGGCAGGACCAGATGATCGCCGACCAACTGGCCCAGCAGGGCAAGACCCCGCTGTTCTTCGTGGAGGACGGGAAGCCCATCGGCATCATCGCCGTGGCCGACACGGTGAAGGACAGCAGCCGGACGGCCATCGACGGCTTCCGGAAGCTGGGGCTGAAGGTGGTCATGCTCACCGGCGACAACCGCCGCACCGCCGCCGCTATCGGTCGCGAGGCGGGCGTTGACGAGGTCATGGC
>CAKUKL010000045.1 GCA_934662925.1 uncultured Oscillospiraceae bacterium
TCCGGACGACGATATGGCGGGTCTCCTGTCCCTCGCCCATCATGTGGAAGACCACCTGATCGTCGGGGACCTCAAAGTAGGTGTAGATCTCCATGCGGCGCTCATGGGTATGGGCGGGCATGGTGTTCCACACGCTGCCCGGCTCCAGCTCCGTCATGCCCATAAGCAGCTGGGCGGTCTTCAGGACGGAGGGATGGATGAACTGATTGATGACGCGCTTGTTGGACGTTTCCAGCGCGCCGAGGGGGCGCTTGACGGCGTCCGCCTGACGGATCAGCTTTGTTTCGTAGGAGCAGTGGGCGGGGGCGGACACGATGTAGAATTTGGCGGGCGCGGCCTTGTCGGCGCTCTCAAAGAGCACCTCCCTTGCCCCTCTGGTGATATACAGGCAGTCCTTGAAGCCCATGGGGTAGGAGACGCCGTCCACAGTGACAGCGCCGGCGCCGCCGAGGTTGAAGATGCCGGCCTCACGGCGCTCCAGCAGGTAGTCGGTGCCGAAGCTCGCCCAGATGTCGATGCCCTTGCTGATGGGGACGACTTCGCTGACGGGCATACAGCCCATAACGACCATGCGGTCAACATGGGAGTAAACGCAGGTGACCTGATCGGCCTGATAGAGGTTCTGGATCAGGAATTCGTCCCGGACCTCCTGAGTCGTGTAGCGCTTGAAATCTTTTTGGTTGGCGGAGTAACGAACGTCCACGATGACCATCCTTTCAAAATATATTCCGGAGCGGCCGGAGAAAGGCCAGCCGCTCCGTCAGGCGTGGATTCAGTCCTCGTCGATGGGCTTGCCGGACTGGATCGTGTAAAGTTCCTTCAAAAACGCGTTCAGATGCCGGCGCTCCAGCACATTGTGCATCAGCTCGCCGCGCAGGGCGTTGGCGGAGGGGGGCTCTTCGCCGGGAACGGCGACGGGCTTGCCGTCCTTGTAGTAATAGCCCTTCCAGCTGACGGACTGCCAGCGGCAGCCACCCTCGGGAGTGGGCTTCATGACGTTTACCGCAAAGCCGGTGGGCTGGCCGTGGCGGTAGGTGTTGCCCATGCTGATGTAGTATCCGGCGGTCTTGGCGGCGGCGATCAGTTCCTTGGGCACGCCGGCCTTCACGGGGGGCACGCCGCGGCTGATCAGCTCCTTGATGTCCATGGTGCCGTCGTCGAGGTCCTGCATTTCGTTGATGTAAAGGCCGCTGGTGGGGTCGCTGGGGTCCAGGAAGCTGTGATCCCAGTGATAGTAGGGGGACCAGATCTTATAGCGCAGGTTGCCGTGGCCGAACAGAGCGCTCTTGGGCCGCCGTGTGCAGAAGCCCATCCACCAGTCGATCATATCGGGGGTGATGTCGGAGTAGTACATGGTGCACGTCAGATAGCCGTGGCCGTTCTGATCGACGCAGTAGCCGTTCTCGACCTCCTCCGGCGTATCCTTTACCCGGATAAAATCGAGAAAGTTGTCTACGGGAATGGTCTTGGCGGGGTCCATGGGCGTATCGAGAAAGACCCGGTCCGCCTCGGTGGCTTCCTCAATTGGGAGATAGAAGTACTTGGAGTACCAGATCTTTTTTTCTTCATCAAACAGTTCCAGCTTGTGCATGAATATTCCTCCTTGTAAGAAGTGCGTGAAATATTGCGGTCAGGATTCGTTTGGCGCGGCGCAGTCCGCCATCATCAGGAACAGGGCGCAGCCGTCGGCGGGGGACTTCGCGTAAAGCACGGCGGCCTCCGCGAAATACGGGATGCAGGGCAGAGCGTTCAGACGCTTTGAAAACGCCATGGCGGAGATCTCGGGCAGGACGCTCAGCCCTGTGTTCCGCTTCAGCGGGCCCAGCTTCCACAGCTGCGTTTGATAGGTGCAGCACCAGAGGCTGTCCCTGTATCGGTATTCCAGAACATGGAACAGCTCGTGGGCCAGAATGACCGCGTAAAGGTCTGTGCCGCGCAGCGCCGAGGGACATTCCTCCCGGTGAAAGAACCGGGCGGCCTCCTCCAGTCCGTTCATGTAGATCGTGATCTCATCGGGCTCCTGATAAACGGCCAGCAGGTTCCGGCTCACAGAGCCTGTTTCCGCCCGGGAGTTCCGGACCGTGACCCCAAGCCTCGCGGCGATGGCGGCCGGATCCGTTCCGCCAAGGCGGCGGATGAGCTGTTCCGCCGTTTCCTCGCCGCATTCCGCCGCCCGGCGCGTCAGCTGCCGCTGCTGCCCGGCGGTGAACCGGCCGCGGAGCGGTTCCCGCAGAAAGGCGTATCCGGCCCACTGCTCGTCCCCGATGTCCGCGAGGGCGGAGAGTATCTCAAAGACGGACGGCAGACCGGCCGGGGCCGTCTGCGCGGGCTCCGGCGGAGCGTTTCGGGCAAAAAGACCGGACATGACGATCCTCCTTCGGCGTGCGGGTAAAGTGTGTGAACATTACATAAATGCGGAGGTGACGACGATGATCTCCTCGTCCGGCTCGCGGTCGCAGACGTCCAGCTCCATCAGGGTCAGGTTCTGCTTGAGCTCGCTGGCCGCGTAATCGCAGACGCGCGGGCCGACGCAGAGGTAGTATTCCGGACGCAGAATGACGTCGGAGCGATACTGCGCCTTGCTCTTCCATGTCTCCTCCACCACGGCCTGATAGTCCCGGACGGTGGTTTTCTCCGCGCTGCCGTTGGAGCACTGGACCTTGATGAAGCCCTTCCGGTCAACGATGCGCAGAGGGGTTTTGTCGCCCTGCTGGCCGGTAAAGACAAAGAAGTGCTCCGTTTTTGCCGCCTGCTGAACATTGCTCACCTTGCCGCCGAAGTCCTGCACGGCGAGGGCCCGGGCCTCGTCCTCATCGCACTCCTTCAGAAGATCGGTGGTCTTGACCTCCGTGGAGCCGGTGGCGATGGCCGTGACCTTGCTGGTCTGGGCGTCGATGTCCACATGGACCTCAACGGTGTCCGGCGCGGCGCCGGACCGGATGGCGGCGTCGGTCGCCTCGGCCTTGATCTTTTTGATGTCCTCGGGGGTGGGGGAGGGGATGACCCGCTCCACCACGTCGCGGACCATGGCCAGCGCCACGCCGATGGAGGAGATGACCTCCGCGTTTTCCGGAATGGAATAGTCAAGGCCCATCTTTTTGGCGCAGTAGGGGACCAGAGTGGCGGCTCCGCCGCCGCAGCCCACCAGCTTGATCACATTCAGATCCAGATCGTACTTGGCGGCCAGGGACTGGATGCAGCTCGAGACCTTTTCGTAATCCCTTTCCAGAATCTTTTCCGCCAGCTGCTCCACGGTGATGCCCAGCCGGTCGGCCACGGGCTGCATGGCCTTCCGGGCGGACTCCGCATTGCCGTAGGCAAAGTATCTGGGTTTCACCAGACCCAGCACGTTGGCCGCGTCGGTGTTCGTAAAGCAGATCCGCTTGCCGTTTTTCAGCCGGAGCGCCACATAGTCGGCGGGGTCGCCGGGCTTGGGACTGACCAGCTCGATCTGGGGGTCCTCGATCTCCTCGGCGGGCGTAAAGCAGGCGTACTCGCACCCGGCGATATGGGCGGAGCGGGGACCGACGTCCACCACGTCGTGACTGCTGATGCGGACCATGGAGCCGCCGGCGCAGCCGAGGATACGGACGTCCAGCGAGTTGACAAAGGTGTCGTGGCCGCCGATCTGGGCATAGTCCACGCCGGGACGGCCGTTTTTGATGACGCCAATGTTGGTGGTGGTGCCGCCGACCTCAAAGTAAATAGCGTTTGAGGCCCGCAGGTACATCAGCGACCCCATCACGGAGGCGGCGGGGCCGGAGAGCGCGGTCAAAATGGGGCGCTTGCGCATGGCGTCGATCTCCATGATGCCGCCGTCGCCCCGCATGATCATCAGCGGCACCTCCACGCCCGCGCTCCGGACAGAGCTTTCCGTGGCGTTGGCCGTCGCCATCATGCGGGGGAGAATAGAGGCGTTGATGGCCGCGGTGCGGGTCCGGCGGGTCAAGCCGTACAGCTTTGAGATGTCGGAGGCGCGGGTGGAGGGCAGACCGCGCTTTTCCACCAGTGCGTGGATCTGATTCTCGTAGGAAATGTTGTCCACGCCGAAGGCCATGGACGCCACGATGACCTGAGCGCCCTGACCGATCAAGCTGGAAATGGCGCGCTCCACGCTTTCGTCGCTGAATTTCTTTTTTGCGATAAATTCATTGGAGACGAAGATCTTTCGTCCCAGCTTTTCGTCCAGCACGATGTCATCGATCTTCAGCTGGGGTTTGGCCAGCATACCCTCCAGACCGCCGCCGGCCACGCCGATGATGCCGACGCTGGATACGTCGCCCTCCACGAACGCGTTGGTGGCCTGGGTGGTCGAGTGGGCGACAAAGCAGACGTCCTCCGGCGAGAAGCCGTTTTCCTTCATACAGTTGAGAAAGGACTGCATGACGCCCGCGGCCACGCCCAGCTCGTGATCGTGGGTGGTCTTGACCTCGTGTTTTCCGATGATCTCATGAGTCAGGTTGTCGATGGCCACGCACTTGGTGTAGGTCCCTCCGACGTCGATCCCGATCCGGATCCTTCTGTTTTCAGACATGGTGATTCCTCCTGTGTAATGAATGACGGGGCGGTTCGCCCCGGAAGATCCGGCTGAACGTGAATGCGGACGGTTGGACCGCCCCGGACAGGGGCGGCCCAACCGGATCGCTCAGCTATGGGACCGGTATCGTCGGGCGGCGGCCGATGCGGGCCGCGGCTTCCGTTACGCCAGATACATGAAGTAGGCCACCAGGCAGAGGATCGCGCCGGTCACCCAGCCGTAGGGGATGATGATCTTCAGGTAATCCCGGGAATCGACCTTGGTGTAGCCGATGCCCCAGGCGACCCAGGACTGCGTGATGTCAATGCTCTGGGGCAGGCAGGAGGCGGTGAAGATCAGGGGGAAGAGCAGCTCGATGGGCCACTGGGTGACGGACAGGACGACGGCCATGACGGCGGCGCCGCAGCCGGCCAGGTTCGTGGGGCCGCGGAAGAAGCCCAAGGGGATGCAGACGGCGAACACGATGGTGATGGCCAGCGGGGTGGTGGGGATGATGCCGCCGAAGATCGCCTCGAAATAGGGGGCGACGAACTTCGCCACGCCGTTGAACATGGACAGGACCAGCAGGAAGGCGATCACGGGCGCGATGTCGGTGATGCCGTCCGAGAACAGGCGGACGATGCGGCTGCACACGTCCTTGAAGGAACCCTTCAACATCCCGCAGGTCAGCAGGACATAGAGCACGGACAGAAGGAAGGCGGGGATGACGGACAGATGCAGGACGATGATGAACACGATGGGGAGAATGGTGCCGATCCAGGAGTACCAGGGGGCGGAGCGGGTCTCTGCGGAACCGGCGGGGGTGGCCCAGGCGTGGATCTTCTTGCTCCGCTTCAGCAGGAAGAGGCATACGGCGATGATGAGGACCAGGCAGATGATCATGCCGACGATGCCGAATTTGAAGTAGTCATTGAAGGTGTACTCGTTCAGGAAGCGCTCGTCAAAGGCACCCACGATGCCGGTGTACTGGCTGTAGAGGCCCGCGCTGACGAAGGAGCCGGCCATGATGGGGGCCATGTAGGCGAAGAGGGCGATGACGGGCGGGATGCCCATGGAGAAGAGAATGGGCAGGACCAGCATGGCGATGGCCATGACCAGGCCCATGCCGCCGGCGGAGGTGAAGATCAGGCCGACGACGATGATCAGCAGCGTCATGGTCACGGCGGGGTGATCGCCGCCCAGCTCCACGGTTTTCTTGATCATGGAGGAGGTGATGCCGCTCTCCATCAGGACGCGGCCGAAGAAGGCGCCGAAGATCACCGTCACGAGGGTGTTCTGCGCGTAGCTGGCGGGAGCTTTGTGGAAGATCTCGTTGATGGCGGAAACGACCGTGTAGCCCTCAAGGGCGCTGTTGGGGGTGATGGCGTTGCCGATCAGGGCGATGGCCAGCCACAGAGCGGCCATGATCCCCAGACCGATCATCATGTTGTAGCCCTTGATGCAGTAGACTACCAGACCGATGAAGGATATCAGGACGATGATACCCAGAATGATGTTAATCATATTTTCAACTCCTCTTTTCAACTCTCGTATTCGTGTTTGCTGTATTTTATTTCAGCGCTCAGTTCACCTCCCGGCAGATACAATGGGTGCGCACCTTGTATTTGTCCAATAAATTTGGTATAATTATTGACCAACAGCAGAACGGGACCCGGAAAGCTGTGCAAATGTGCAGTCTCTCCGGTGATCCCTTTAACTATATAGACTATACGGTATGTTCACGGTTTTGAGAAGTTCAACAATTTTAGCGGGTGTTCAAAATAAGTTTACACCCCCCGGAGGAAGTATATGGATACGAACAAACTGAAGGTACTCAGCCGGATCGTGGAGCTCGGCAGCATGGGCAAGGCCGCGGAAGAGCTGAATTATACAAAATCCGCCCTGACGCATCTGGTCAAGTCGCTGGAAAAGGAGTTCGGCTTTCCCATTCTGGAGCGCGACTACAGCGGGGCCCGGATCAACAGCTATGGCCGGGAGCTGCTCCCGTACATCAGCGCGGTCGTCCGGGCGGAGGACGCCCTGCGGAAGCGGGCGTCGCAGATCGCGGACAATATCAACCTGCGATTGTGTATCGGGTCGCTGGTCAGCATTTCCATGTATATCCTTCCACCGATCCTGCTGGAATTTTCCAATGTGATGCCCAATGTAGACGTCGAGCTGAAGATCGGGGACTATGACGATCTGCTCAGGTGGCTGGACGACGGGACCTGCGACCTGTGCATCAGCCTTCAGGAGAATACAGAGGGCTTTACGTGGATCCCGCTGTGCAGCGATCCGTTTTTTGCCGCCGTGCCCAGAGGGGTCCGGCCCAATGAGGACGGCGTGTTCCCCATCCGGCGGTTTTCCGAGATCCCGTTCCTCATGCCGTCGGTGAATGCGGAGCACCGCCTGCGGGATGTGCTTCAGGCCAACGGCATTCGGTCTCAGCTTCAGGTGCGGTCGGCGGACAACAACGCGCTGCTGTCCATCGTCGGGAACGGTGTGGGCGGCAGCATCCTGCCCGCCCTCTGTCTGGCGGATCACCCCGATTCCGTCAGCGTCTATAAGCTGGACGTGGATATTCGCCGGACCATCGGCATCGTCCTCAGGCCCGGGAGCCTGAAGCGTCCGGAGATCAAAACGCTGACGGACTGCATCCTTCAGCAGACGAAGGCGAACGGCGCGGAGGACATCGCGGATAAGGTATAAAACAAGAGCTCCCCCGGTCATTTTTGACCGGGAGAGCTCTTGTTCCGCATCATTTCCTCCGCTTGGAGTACGCCATGGCGTGGCGGAGCTTTTTGTGGCACTTGAGGGCGAAGTCCATGCCCTTTGCCACCACGGGCTTGTAGATCATGGTGAACTGGCCGCAGAACTCGCAGAAGTCGCCGTTGAAGCCCTTCTTGAACCGATACAGGCCGTACAGCGGGTTTTCCGGGGACAGGTCGCCGGACACGCCGCGGAAGTCGTAAATGCGGCAGCCGCCCGCGATGGCCCAGCGGATCATCTCCCACTGGAGCAGGTAGTTGGGCATGACGTTGCGATGCTCGTTGGAGGACGCGCCGTACATGTACCACGTTTTATCGCCGTACTGGCTGGCGATGGCGCCGGAGATGGGCTGCCCGTCCAGATAGGCGATATACAGCCGCCCGTGCTTGCCAAGGGCCCGGAGCATATTGGCGAAATACTCCCGGCTGCGGACGAGGAACTTGTCCCGCTTACCGGTGGTCTGCATGATGTCGGCAAAGGCGGTGAGGGCCTCCTCGGGGATGTCCTCGTCGCCGCCCCAGCTCTGGCTGGTGACGCCCTTTTTGGCGGCGAGACGGACGTTGTAGCGGGTCTTCTGCTCGAAATGAGCCATGACCTCCTCCTCCGTCTTGCCCTCGATATTCAGGCGGAAGACAAACCGGGGCTGAATGCCCTCAAAGTTCAGGCTGTCCCCCTCGCAGGCAAAGCCGAGGGACACCATGTCCTTCTTGAACTCCTCGTCGCTGTTTAGCACGTCCGGGTCGATCTGCATGAGGTAGCCCCCGCACTGCTTCGCCACCTGCGCCGCGCCGTCGAACAGATCCCGGAGCACGTCCACGTCGTGGATGTCGCACACAGGCCCACGGGGGGCGTACAGCATGGCGTATCCGCCGGGCATTCTGCGGATCAGGATGGACAGCGCGCCCCGGACGGCGCCGCTCTCATCCCGGGACAGTACGCCCCGCCAGTCCCACTGGGGCTTGGCGGCGGGCCAGTAGGTGGACTGCAGGAAATGCCCCTTGGGATGGGTGGAGACGAAGGCTTCCAGCTCGCCGCAGCCCTTGGCGTCGTTTTTGGCAATGATTTGATACACAGAAGTCACCTCAGAATCAGATGTATTTTCGATGGGGGTTGGGGAAAAGCATGTCCACGTCCGCCGTGACCACGCTGCCCGGCGCGAGATCGGTGCCCGCGGCGTCCACCAGCGTGTACTGGGTGCCGATGCGGCCGATGACGGGCAGGCTTTTTCCCTGATAATAGACGACGGGCGGGCGGCGGTACAGGTCGACGGCCTGC
Organism: uncultured Oscillospiraceae bacterium; assembly: GCA_934662925.1. GTDB lineage: Bacteria > Bacillota > Clostridia > Oscillospirales > Oscillospiraceae > Enterenecus. Next base: position 8,561 of record CAKUKL010000045.1, read on the forward strand.
TTCACCGCCCGGAGCAGGTCCAGCGGCCGCAGCCGGTCGGGCCGCTTCACAAGGCCGAAGCCGTTGTGCCGGCCGATGGCCACGATGGCCGCGTCGGTGTCCCGCTTCATTTTGCAGATGGAAGCGTAGCCGGAGGTGTCCCCCTTCCGGAGCACCCGGCGGTCCACCACTCCGGCCTTGAACACGCCCACCCTTTTCAGCTCCACCGGCGTTTTCACCGGCAGGCGGCCCACAAGGGCGGAGCCAACCCGGACCGCGTCCAGCCGCGTCTCCGGGAAGCGCAGGGCGGCGCAGGAGTTAGCCATATGCCGCAGGCCGGGTTGGATATCGTTCTGTTCCAGCGCGTCCAGCGCGGATCGGAACCGGCGGAGCTGCTCCGTGGTGCGCTCATTCCCGCTCTCAAAGGACGCGGCGAAGTGGGAGAAAATGCCCTCGAAGGCAAGGCCCCCGGTGCGGTAGATCTCCAGCAGTTCGTCCATCTCCGTCCAGCGGGTGCCGAACCGGCCCATGCCGGTGTCCACGGCCACGTGGACACGGACATCCTGTTCGCCCCGGTGCTGGGCGTAAAACCGTGCGCAGGCG
>CAKUKL010000046.1 GCA_934662925.1 uncultured Oscillospiraceae bacterium
GGTAAAGGGCAGGCGAATCAGGCCGCCGTGGGCGTGGCCGCAGAGGGTCAAATCCACGCCGCAGCTTTCGTACAGCGCCCCGTCGTTCCGGTGGGCCAGCAGGATGACGTAGGGGTCGCCAAACTCGGCGCGGATCTCGGTCATGAGCTGGGGCAGGGTCTTCTGGTCGGCGAAGCCGTTGGGGTCGTCGATGCCCGCCAGCTCCACGGTCTGGCCGTCCCGCTCCAGCGTCACGTATTCGTTGGTCAGCACCGTCACCCCGCAGGCGGCCACGGTCTGCTTGATGCCCCGTGCCGCCGCCATGCCCAGCGCCCACTCGTGGTTGCCGGTGACGTAATAGGTGGGGGCGATGGCCGCAAGGCCTCGGCACAGCGGCTCCACCATGGCAAGGTCGGTGTGATACTGGTCGATAAGGTCGCCGGTGATGGCGATGAGGTCGGGCTTCTGGGCCGACACGGCAGCCAGCAGCTTCTCGTTATTCCGGCCAAATTCGGCGCAGTGGACGTCGGACACCACGGTGATGCGGAAGCCCGCGAAGGCCTCCGGCAGCTTTTCGTCCGTTACGGTGATCTCCTCCGGGCAGAGGCCGGTCTGCTGCCAGTAAAACCAGCCGCAGAACCCCGCCAAAAGGGCAGACACAAGCAAAATCATGGGCCAGCGGCGTTTTCGGGGCGGTTTAGTCGTCATCGCTGAGGTAGTAGGGCCGCATCAGGCTGGCCTGCTCGGTGGAGTCCTTCTGATGGGCGTAGAGGGAGCGCTCCATGGGGCGGGGCCGGTCATTGCGGCGGCGCTTTCTCTTTTTGACCGGAACGGGGGACTGACCCTCCGCCGGAGCGGGATTCTGGGCGGGCCGCTCATTCCGGACGGGCTTGCCGCCGTCCCGCTTCTGCCCGGACTGGGCGGTCTTCTCCGGCTGTGCGGGCTGTTCCGGGCGGCGGGCGCCGCCGTTTCTGCCGCTCCGGGACTGCTCCCGGTTTTCCTGACGGTTCCGGGGGCGCTCTTCCTGCCGGGGTGCGCGGGTCTGGGGCCGGGCGGACCCAGAGGGCCGCCGGGGAGCCAGCAGACGGGCGGTGGCATCCATGATGACGTCGGAATCCAGCGGATTGGGCTTGTAAAAGTCAGTCACCGGCATGGAGGGATCAGCAGGCAGCGTATCCTCCAGCTTGCCCTGCCGCACTCCTCTGGCACCCGCGGAGCGGGGACGGCGGGAGTCCGCCGCAGAATCCGGCTCCCGGACGGGCGCGCACTCCGGCTCCGGGGATTGGATCTCAACAGCCTGAGTCTCCGCCGGAGCCGCGCTTTTCTTCTTGCGGCGGCGCTTTTTCTTGGCCGGGGCGGACGCTTCCTCCGCCGGGACGGAGGCGGGCTGAGCGGCCAGAGCGGCGGCGAGCCTGCGCTCCTCCGCCTTCGCCTTGTTCTCCGCGTCCCGCTGGCGGCGGCGCTCCTTGGCGGCGGCCCGGGCCTCGGCGTCCTCGGCGTTCACCGGGCGGCCGTGCTTATCCTTCTGGGGCGGGGTCAGGTCCACCATGGGGTAGGGGTGATCCTCCACCACCGGGATCTTTTTGCCCAGCAGCTTTTCGATGGCCTTCAACTCGTCCTTCTCGTCGAACTGGCAGAAGGAGATGGCCGTACCGCCGTGGCCCGCCCGTCCGGTGCGGCCGATGCGGTGGACGTAAGTCTCGGGCACGTCGGGGAGGTTGTAGTTGAACACGTAGGCCAACTCCTCGATGTCGATGCCCCGGGCGGCGATGTCGGTGGCGGCCAACACCCGGATGCGCCCGGCCTTGAAGTCGTTGAGGGCCTGCACCCGGGCGGTCTGGCTCTTGTTGCCATGGATGGCGGCGGCGGAAATGCCCCGCTTCTCCAGATCCTGCGCGATGCGGTTGGCCCCGTGCTTTGTCCTGGAGAACACCAGCGCGGAGGGGATATCCATCGTCTCAATGAGGTAGGCCAGCCGCTTGGTTTTGTTGCTCTTGTCCACGTAGTAGAGGGACTGCCGGATGACCTCCACCGGGGAGGACACCGGGTCCACCGCCACCCGGGCATAGTCGCGGAGCAGGCTGTTCACCAGATCCATGACCTCCGGCGGCATGGTGGCGGAGAAAAAGAGGGTCTGCTTTTCCCGGGGCAGGAGCTTGATGACCCGCTTTACGTCGTGGATAAAGCCCATGTCCAGCATGCGGTCCGCCTCGTCCAGCACGAAGATCTCAATGTGGGACAGGTCCAGCAGGCCCTGCCCGTGGAGGTCCAGCAGGCGGCCCGGCGTGGCCACCAGAATGTCAAGGCCCCGGTTGATCTTGTCCACCTGAGGCTGCTGGCCCACGCCGCCGAAGATAACGGCGGAGCGCAGGGGCAGGTTGCGGCCGTAGCTCTCGATAGAGTCCTCGATCTGGATGGCAAGCTCCCGGGTGGGGGTGAGGATCAGCGCCCGGATGACCCGGGGCTGGCGCTTTTCGCCATTGAGCCGCTGCAAAATGGGCGCGGCGAAGGCGCAGGTCTTGCCCGTGCCCGTCTGGGCGCAGCCCAGCACGTCCCGGCCCGCCAGCGCCGGAGGGATGGCACCCTGCTGGATGGGGGTGGGGGTGGTATAGCCCTCCTGCTCAAGGGCCTTCAAAATGGGGTCGATGAGACCCAGTTCACGAAAGTTCATTGCATTACGTCCTTTGCTTCTTATACTTTATCATTCGGCATGGTCTGAGATAATACTCCCGCGTCCGTCAGCGCCCGGCGCACCGCCTCCACCGTCCCGGCCAGCGTCTGGCCGTCGGCGGGCACCGTGATGTGGGCGCAGCGCTCGTAAAGAGGGGTGCGGTAGTCGTACACATCGGCCAGCGTCTGCCCCGGGGACAGGGCGATGCCCCGGGTGGCGAGGTTGTGGATGCGGCCCTCCACCTCGGGCAGGGACAGCTTCAGGTACACCACCGTGCCCAGCCGCCGCATGTGCTCAATGGCTTCCTCCCGGCAGATGCAGCTCCCCCCGGGGGCCACCACCGTATAGCGGCAGTCCACCGAGCAGATGGTGTCCCGCTCCGCATCCAGAAAATAGTCAAGGCCCCGGCGGTCCAGAATTTCCTGAAGGAGGGCGCCCTCCCGCTCCTGAATGAGCAGGTCCACGTCCAGAAAGCGGTAACCCAGCGCTTTTGCCAGTACCACGCCCACGCTGCTCTTGCCCGAGCCGGGCATTCCGATGAGTACGATATTATCCATGCCGTGTTCTCCTGTGTGGGGCACGCCTGCGCGTGCCCATAATAAGACATGATATTATAACAGAAAGCCAGAGGCAAAACAAGGGTTTGCGGTTGTAATGTCCGCAGAAATCCGTTATAATGTGGAAAAGTTATGGATCAAACGTCCCGACGGAGAGGAGGGCCGACATGGAAAGCCAAAAACCGAACATTCTCGTGATATGCGGGCCCGCCCCGTGCCGCTCCGCGCCCCGGGGACCCCTTTGATTTATTTTGCGCGGCGGAAGTGAATTCCGCCTTGCGCTAGGATTTTCGCGGACGCGAAAATACCTGTACGGCGCACCTGCGCCGTCCCACTTCGTGGGGCCCGCCGTGGGCCCGCAGGGAGGTCTTATGAAACCGAACATTCTCGTGATATGCGGGCCCACGGCGTCGGGCAAGACGGCGCTGGCCGTGGCGCTGGCCAAGGCGCTGAACGGCGAGGTGGTGTCCGCCGACTCCATGCAGGTCTACCGCCGGATGGACATCGGCACCGCCAAGCCCACCGTGGAAGAAATGGACGGCGTGCCCCACCACATGCTGGACGTGGCCGACCCGGAGGAAAATTACTCCGTGGCCCGGTACGTGGCCGACGCCGTGCCCGTGGTGGACGGCATTCTCGCCCGGGGCAGACTGCCCATCGTGGCGGGGGGCACGGGGCTTTATATCGACAATCTGGTGGCCGGGCGGCAGTTCGCCCCTTTTCCGGCGGACAGCGGCCTGCGGGAAGAGCTGCAAAGCCGCGCCAGAACCGAGGGCCTGCCCGTCCTGCTGGAGGAGCTGCGGGCCGTAGACCCCGCGGCGGCGGAGCGGCTCCACCCCAACGACGAAAAGCGCATCATCCGGGCACTGGAGGTATACCGCGCCACCGGCAGGACCATCACCCAGCACAATCTGGAGACGCAGGCCATCCCCGACCGCTACGCGCCCCTCACCATCGCCCTGAACTTCCGGGAGCGGCCGCGGCTCTGGGAGCGGATCGACCGGCGGGTGGACGTGATGATGGAGCAGGGGCTGGAGCGCGAGGTCCGGCAGCTGCTGGCCGACGGCGTCCCGCCGGACTGCACCGCCATGCAGGCCATCGGCTACAAGGAGCTGGCCGCCGCTATTGCGGAGGGCCGCCCGGTCCGCGATGGGGCGGAGGAGATCAAGCTCCGCTCCCGGCAGTACGCCAAGCGTCAGCTCACATGGTTCCGCCGGAATAAGGCCGCCCACTGGATCGAGTGGGAAAAAACTCCCGATTTTTCCGCCGCCGTCGCGTATTCGACAGATCTCGCCCATCAGGCTGGTTTACAATAGCTGCACTCACGGACAAGCCCCTTGTCCGACAAAGAAAAGGAGTGTATACTTATGTTAACCACCACGACCGCTGTCAAACCCGTCAATATTCAGGACGCTTTCCTGTCCGCCGCCCGGCGGACCTCCGCGCCGGTGACCGTGTTCCTCATGAACGGCTACCAGATGCGGGGCGTCATCGCCGCTTTCGACCCCTACGTGGTCGTCCTCATGTCGGACAGCAGGCAGCAGGTCATCTACAAGCACGCCATTTCCACCATCACCCCGGAGCGGGCCGTGGAGCTGGAGCCGTAAGGCTCCGCCCCCGTCCCTCTCCGCCGGAGTTTGCCCGGAAACACCCATTCCCGGCACGGACGCCTGAAGCCCGCCGCCGGAGCAGAGAAAGGGACGACCCATGAAGCAGAGCACCCGCACGACAAAGATCATGATGGCCATTCTGGTGGTCGGCATCCTCGCCTATCTGGGCTTCTACATTGCCCGGAGCTGGCAGGGGGGCGTGGCCACCACCCCGGCCTACGCCGCGTCCATCGACGTGGGCACCTCCGTCACCGGCGTGATCGTCCGGGAGGAAACGGTGCTGTCCGGCACCGGCAGCTACGTGGATCTGGTGCCGTCGGAGGGGGAGAAGGTGTCCGCCGGGGAGACGGTGGCCATCCTCTACAGCGATTCCTCCGGTCTTGACACCCGGCAGTCCGTCAAGACATTGTCCGCCGAGCTGGAGCAGCTGGCCTACGCCCTGTCCGCCGGCACCGGCGGGGCGGACACCGCCAAGCTGGACGCCTCCGTCCTCCAGTCCATCACGAACCTCCGGGCGCTGTCCGCCTCCGGCGACCTGTCCACGCTGGAGGACTCCGCCCTCAACCTGCGCACCATGGTGTTCAAGCGGGACTTTACATACGGGGACAGCGGCGCCGCCGAGAGCATGTACGCCCTCATCGCGGAAAAGCAGGCCCGGCTTACCGAGCTTCAGTCCTCCCTGAGCCGGGTGTCCACCACCCTGTCCGCGCCGGTGTCCGGCGTGTTCTCCGGCGTGGCCGACGGGTACGAGACGCTCATTACCCCCGACTCCGCCCGGACCATGACCCCCTCCCAGCTCAGCGGCCTGCTCCGGCAGGACGTGTCCGCCCCCGCCGGGGCGGTGGGCAAGCTCATCACCGGCTCCACGTGGTACTTCGCCGCCGTGTTCCCCGAGGAGGAAGCCAAGGGCCTTGTGGAGGGGAAAAAATATACCGTTTCCTTCTCCCACGACTGGTTCGGCAGCGTCTCCATGACGGCGGAACACATCAGCGACAAGGAGGACGGAAAGGTTGCCGTCCTGTTCTCCGCCCGGACGAAGCTGGCGGACACCACGCTGCTCCGGGTGCAGACGGTGGACATCGTCACCCGGCGGCTGGAGGGCATCCGGGTGCCCCGGCAGGCCCTCCGGGTGGTCACCGAGACCGTCACCGACAAGGAGACCGGCCTTGAGACTGAGGTCCAGCGCACCGGCGTTTACACGGTGGTGGGGACGCAGGCAGAATTTCAGGAGGTCAGCGTCCTCTACACCGACGACAATTTTTATCTGGTGGAGCCTGTCGACAGCTCCGCCGCCCGGCGGCTCCGGGCGGGGGACGACGTCATCGTCAACTCCACCGGCATTTACGATGGGAAGGTGGTCCGATGAGCGGCATCGCGGAAAATCTGGCCCGGGCCAGAGAAAACATCCAACGGGCGGCCGTGGCGGCGGGGCGTGACCCGGAAAAAGTCACGCTGGTGGCCGCCACCAAGACCCAGTCTGACGACACCATCCGGCAGGCCATCGCCGCCGGGGTGACGGTGTGCGGCGAGAACCGGGTGCAGGAGCTGACGGCCCATCTGGCCGCCAACGCCTACGAGGGCGCCGCCGTCCACTTCATCGGCCACTTGCAGACCAACAAGGTGAAGTACGTGGTGGGCCATGTGGCCCTCATTCACTCCGTCTCGTCGGAAAAGCTGCTGCTGGCCATCGACAAGCAGGCGGAAAAGCTGGATATCTGTCAGGACATCCTGCTGGAGGTCAATCTGGCGGGGGAGGAGAGCAAATCCGGCTTTGCGCCGGAGGAGGCCCTGCCCGCCGCCCGTCTGGCGGCGGCGCTGGAGCACGTCCGGCTCCGGGGGCTGATGTGCATCCCCCCGGCGGCAGAAAAACCCGGCGAAAATCGGCCTTTTTTTGCAAAATTGCGCCGTCTTGCTGTTGACATAAGTCTGGAAATGGGCGATAATAAAGCAGATAATCTATGGTTGTCCATGGGAATGAGCGGCGACTACGAGGACGCCGTGACCGAGGGCGCTGATTTTGTCCGGCTGGGCACCGCCCTGTTCGGGCCGCGGCCCCCGCTCCATCCCACGGCGGAACACCTTTAAGGAAAGGGGCCAACCCAAATGAGCTTTATTGACGAACTCAAGCGCCTTGCCCGGCCTTATGAGGACGAGGAAGAGGAGCAGTTTGAAGACGATTTCACCCCCGTCTCCCCCAAGGAGACCGTCCGGGAGCAGCCCGAGCGCCGCAGCAACAAGGTGGTCAACATCCACACCACCACCCAGCTTCAGGTGGTGCTGGTGAAGCCCGAGCGGTTCGAGAATGCCTCCGAGATCGCCGACCACCTGCGGGACAAGCGCACCGTGGTGCTGAATCTGGAGCAGACCGACAAGAACATCGCCCGCCGCCTCATCGACTTCCTGTCCGGCGTGGCTTACGCCAACGAGGGCACCATCAAGAAGGTCGCGCTGTCCACCTACATCATCACGCCGTACAACGTGGAGATCCTGGGCGACCTCATTGACGAGCTGGAAAACAACGGGCTGTATTTCTGAGCGGAAGGGGGATATTGAGCTATGCTGACTCCGCAGGAAGTGGCCAGCCACGCCTTTGCCAAGGCGACCCTGGGCGGCTACAATATGGCGATGGTGGACGAGTTTCTCGACCAGCTCACGGAGGACTACACCGCCCTCTACAACGATAACGCCATTCTCAAGAACAAGCTGAAGGTGCTGTCCGACACGGTGGAGGAATACCGCGCCACCGACACCGCCATGCGCAAGACCCTCCTCGCCGCCCAGCAAATGGCAGAGGCCATGGTCAGCGACGCGGAAAAGAAGAAGGCCGAGCTGGTGCACGACGCCGAGGCCGCCGCCAAGGGCCGTGTGGATGAGCTTCAGCAGCAGATCCGGGACGAGGAATTTCGGCTCCAGAAGGCCAAGGAGGCCACCGCCGCCTACGTGCAGGAGGTCACCGAGGCCCACCAGAGCGCGCTGGACTATCTGGCCCGTCTGGGCGAGCTGACCGCCGGCGTCACGCCCCCTGCCAGGGAGGAAAGCGCCCCCGCGGCCAACCCCTTCGCCAACCTGACCATCCCCGATCCCGTGAAGGATCCGGGCAAGGAGGTGCCCGTCACCGCCGGTTCCGCCCCCGGGGAGGAGCTGGACATGGACGCCACCCGCCGGTTCGAGGATCTCCAGTTCGGCAAGGACTACGAGATCACCTGATCTTACATAAAACCAAAATCCCGCTCAGCAGACGCTGAGCGGGATTTTTTATGTTCATTTTTTGCCGTTGCGGCGGAAATTTGCGCGGCTTTTGCGCCGCTAACTGGACAACGGCTTTGCTGAACGTAAAAAAGGAGCGCTTCCACGGGAAGCGCTCCCTTGTTTCATTTTATTTCGGAAACTTTTCCACAAACCTGCTCAGTTCTGTGGTTTATTCCGCTCCGCCGGCGGGCGCGCCGCCCTCGCCGGGCTTTTTCGGGCGGCGGTGGTGGGGACGGTAGCGGCGCTTGCGGTTCTCGCCGCTCTTCTTCTCGCCGCCCTCGGGGGCGGGGTACTGGGAACGGGGCTGCTCCCGGCGGGGCGGGCGCTCCTCCGGAGCCGCCTTGGGGGGGCGGCGGTCCTCCCGGCGCTGCTCCTGCCGGGGCTGACGGTCCTTCTGGCCCTGCTGACCCTGCTGGGGTCGGCGGCTGCCGCGCTGCTGGCCGTCCTTATTCTCCCGGGCGGGACGGGGCTGCTCCTGCCGCTCCTCCCGGGCGCTCTGGCGAGGCTCGTCGGTCTGGGGGGCCTGCCCCTCGGGGCGCTTGCCGCCCTTGCCGCCGCGGTGGCGGCGGCTGCGGCCGCCGGATCTCTTCTGCTCATCGGGCTGCTCCTGCGCGGGGGCGGCGGAGCTGCCCATGTACTGCTCCAGCGCCTCGGCAAGGCTCCGCCCGCCGCTCAGGCGGCCGGCGGGGCGCTCTTCCTCGGGGGGGATGTAGCGCAGCTTCTCCAGCTCCTCCTTCGGGGGAGCCACGTAGTCCTCGGGACGGCGGCCCTTGCCGCTGCGGATGACCCGGATCTCGCTGGTGCGGTAGCACTTGGGCTGCTCGTTGGAGTCCTCCAGCCGGACCTTCACCTGCTCCTTGAGCAGGTTCACCTGACAGATGCAGCCCGCGCCGTCGGGGCACTCCACGAAGGAGTCCTGCTTGGGGCAGCGCTTCACCGCATCCTCATAGGCGTCCTGCTCGTACTTCAGGCAGCACATGAGCCGCCCGCAGGTGCCGGAGATCTTGGTGGGGTTCAGGGACAGGTTCTGGGTCTTGGCCATCTTGATGGACACCGG
>CAKUKL010000047.1 GCA_934662925.1 uncultured Oscillospiraceae bacterium
AGCGCCAGCATTTCCCACAGGGTGCTGTCGTAGCTCAGGCCATAGCGGACGATGCCGTCGGACAGCAGCTCCGCCTCCTTTGTGGCCGGGTAGTCGATGGGGGAATCCCCCGTCCGGGCCAGCACGGCGCAGTCCCGGTACGTCTCCGCCAGCGCCCGCAGCGCCCGCTTCTGGAGGGTCTCGTCCTCCGTGCCGTCCAGCACCGAACGGAAGCCGGACTCCGCAGCGGCATAGTCCTCCAGCGCGCGGTCCACCTCGGCCTGCACGTAGTCCGTCACGTCGCCGGACGCGCCCGCGTCGTACATCCGCTGTAAGACCTCGTCCGCGGCGCTCACGTCGCCCAGGCGGCCCAGAGACACGGCGTAGTCCCGCATGGCGGGCACCGTCAGGTCGCCGCCGGCGGTGCTCAGCCGGAAGAAAGCCGCCGCCGAGGCATAGTCCTCCTGCTCAAAATACGCCGCGGCCAGAATTTCCGCCAGCTGGCTCTGGATGTCCGTATCGTAGGCCTTGCCAAGGGCCAGCGTGTCCTCGATGTAGGTGACGCACTCCGCGTAGCTCCCGCCGCGGTACAGGGCGTAGGCGTAGCCCATCTGCGGCTCGATCTCCGTGGGATACAGCCCGAGGGCCGCCGTATAGAGGGACTGCGCCCGCTCGGGGTCGGTGTCGCACACCTGCCCGGCCCGGGCCAGCAGGCTCTCGTAATCGGCCCGCTTCGCCTTCTGCTTTCCGTTGACGGTCAGCAGGATGACAACGCCCGCCGCAACCGCCAGAACTGCCCCAACGATACCGAGCACAAGGGGCTTTTTCTTCGGTTTTTCCTTTGTTTTGACGCCGGCGGGCGGTTTTTTCCGGTTATTTTCCTTCCCGAATGCGCTCTCCGTCCGCTCGGTCCCGTCTTCTCCGCCGTTTTCGCCGCCGAACACGTGCTCCGTCCGGGAGGCGTCGGGGTCCCCGCCCTTCTCCCGCTTACCGGAGCCGAAGGCGCTCTCCGTCCGCTCCGTGGCCGTCCGGTCCTCGTCCTCCGTGTCCTTCTTCGGGGTGTGGGAGACGTAGCCGATCTCGCGGATGGCCAGATCGTCGCCGGAGGGGTAGATGAGGGCCGCGTCCCGCGCGTCGTACAGCACGCCCTCCAGCGCCTGCCGCATGAGGGCCGGGCTTTCGTAGCGGTCCTTGGGGTCGAAGGCGCAGGCCTTCAGCACGATCTCCCCCAGCCGTCCCTCGCCGTAGCAGGGGGGCGGAAATACCTCGCCGTTCATGCGGCGGGCCAGCGCCTCCTCCCGCTTGTGATAGGAGATGGGCTCCGGCGGCTGGGGCAGGAAGGGCAGCCGGTTGTTGTTCAGCAGACGGTAGAGCACCAAGCCCAGCGAATAGGTGTCCACGCTGAAGCCGTACTCTCTGCTCCGGTAGACCTCCGGGGCCATGTAGTTATAGGTGCCCTTCTTGGAAAGGCCGGACACGGTCTTTTCCACCGTCCGGGCGATGCCGAAGTCCCCCAGCTTGAAGTCCCCGCCGGCGGACACAAAGATGTTTTCCGGCTTGATGTCCCGGTGGATGATGTTGTACTTCTGGCACAGCTCCAGCGCGCGGCACATGTCGATGCCCAGCCGGATGACGTCCCGGCGGGCAAAGGGGTGCTCATAGGCATAGGTCAGCAGGGGGGTGAGCAGCTCCATCCGGATAAGCACGTCCCAGCCCACGCCGTCCTTATGGCGGATGACGGACTGGTCCTCGCAGCTGACCACGTTGGTCATGCCCTTGAGCTTTGCCATGATGGCAAATTCCCGGACGATCTCCTCCACCATACCGTAAAAATACTGCTCCGCCTCCGGCCCGCTCATGCCCTCGTCCAGCGCGGCCTGATATTCCGCGCCGCTCCGGGGGACGGTGATGATCTTCAGCGCGGCGGTGTAGGTCTGGCCGAACTCCTCCCGCCGGATCTCATACACCGTGCCGAAGCTGCCCTCGCCCAGCTTCCGGACGATGCGCCATTTGTCCAGCACCACGGCGCCGATCCCGTATTTTCCTGTCATGGTTTCGTTCCTCTCATGTTACTGCGGCGTTCCGTCCGGGTTGTACCAGACGATGTTGTCCTCGTCGTCCGGTATGCCGTAGGAGGTCAGCTTGTTGTTCCGGTCGTACTCATTGACCCGGGTCAGATTCCCCTGCTGGTCGTACAGGTAATCATACACGGCATTGGGGTCGTCCGCCCCGCTGTCGGGATCGTATCTGTATGACCGGGTCTGGTTTCCCTGCGCGTCGTATTCGTAGATGAAGTAGCCGATCATGTCTCCGTTTTTATTTTCATTGTAGTACTCTTCCTTTACGACGTTTCCGGCCTCATCATATTCCTCCGCCAGCAGCAGTATGCCGGAGGAATCGTACTGCTCATCGCGGGCCAACCTGCTGACATTATCGTACTGGTGCAGCCAATAGTACTCCAGCTTCCCGTTTTCATCGTAGATATCGCTCCGTGTGCAACGTCCTCTCCCGTCAAAGAAATCGGCCCACATCGGCACTCCATCGACAGAAAATTTTGTTCCTTTGGTCTGTACGCCTTCGTTATACTCCAACTCAGCATAGGAAGTCATCGTGCCGGACGTATCATAATCCTCATACCGCACGTTGTACCCCGTCTCATCGAACTCATACCGGCGATACCCCGTCTCGCTGTACTTGTATTCCTCTTTCCAGACCAGATACCGGGACGCGTCGTACTTTTCCGTCTTCAGATGCCTTCTCTGGTCGTCATAGGTGAAGAGCGCGTTGCCGAGATACTTGCCGTCCGCGTCGTAGTACTCGATCTTCTGCACTGTGCCCGCCCCGTCATACTGCGCCAGCTGATAGCCCTCGTCAGTGTCGGTCCTGACCCGGTAGCCCGTCACCACGTCGCCCCTGTCGTTGTAGATCCGCTCCAGTGTGCCCGCCTCGTCGTACTCCTTCATACTCTCCGGGATCCGCTCCCACGCGGCATGCGATGTGGAGGAGGAGGCCGATGGGGACGGCGTTTCCTGCCCCGTGGGGGCGGAGCGGCCCCGCAGGCCCCAGACGATCCCGGCCCCCGCCAGCAGCACCGCCAGCGCCGCCCCGGCGATGGCGATGGTGCGGGGCTGAATTTTCGGCTTTTCCGCCGGGGCCTGTTCCCATTCGTTCCACTCCTGCTCAGGCTCAAATTCCGGTTCCGGCACATAGGTCGGTTCCGGCTCGGGTTCCGGCCGGTCGGACCGGAAGACGAACTCCGTGCGCTCCGTGGCCTCCTCGGGCCAGAACTCTTCCGGCTCCCCGCCTGCGGGCGTGAAAAATTCCTCCGGCGCTTTTTCCGGTTCGAGGCTGTTCACGGCTCCGCTGCCGAACAAGCTTTCGGTCTTTCCCGTGACCTCCGCCGCTTCCGGCGCGGGGGCGGCGGAAGGCTCTGGCGCACTGGTTCCCGCCTGTGACCGCCGGGAGGCGTACTGGTTCTCATACAGGGACAGCTCGTCGCCGGAGGGGTAGATGACCTTCCCGTCCTCCGGCCCGTACTGGATAGCCTCCAGCTCCTGCCGCATCTGGACGGGGCTGGAATAGCGTGCCTTGGGGTCGAAGGCGCAGGCCTTCAGCACGATCTCCCCCAGCCGTCCCCGGCCGTTCACCGGCGGCGGCAGCTCCTCGCCGCCCATGCGTTTGGCAAGGGCGGTCTCCCGCTGGGTATAGGTGATGGGCTCCGGCGGCTGGGGCAGGAAGGGCGCCCGGTTGTTGTTCAGCAGGCGGTAGAGCACGATGCCCAGCGAGTAGATGTCCACGCTGAAGCCATACTCGCCGCCCCGGTAGACCTCCGGGGCCATGTAGTTGTAGGTCCCCTTCTTGGACAGGCCGGACATGGTGCGCTCGATGGTGCGGGCGATGCCGAAGTCCCCCAGCTTGAAATCCCCGTTGTCGGAGACGAAAATGTTCTCCGGCTTGATGTCCCGGTGGATGATGTTGTACCGCTGGCACAGCTCCAGCGCCCTGCACATGTCGATGCCCAGCCGGATGACGTCCCGGCAGGTGAGGGGGTGGTCGTAGGCGTAGGGCATCAGCGGGTTGAGCAGCTCCATCCGGATGAGGATGTCCCAGCCCCCGCCCCCCTCGTGGGGGACGACCTCGTGATCCTCGTAGCTGACCACGTTGCCCGTGCCCTTGAGCCGGGCCATGATGGCGAATTCCCGGACGATGTCCTTCACCATACTGTAAAAATAGTCCTCCGCCTGACTTTGGGTCATGCCCTCGTCCAGCGCGTCCTGAAGCTCCGTCTCGTTCTGGGGCACGGTGATAACCTTCAGCGCGGCGGTGTAGGTCTGGCCGAATTCCTCCCGCCGGATCTCGTACACCGTGCCGAAGCTGCCCGCGCCGATCCTTCTCGCGATGCTCCATTTCCCAAAGACCACGGAGCCTATCTCATAATGATTTTTCATTCTCTCTCCGCTCCTGTTTTTGTCATGTGCCGGGGGTCATTCCTCCACGCACCAGTTGATGGTGACCCGGCCCCTGTCTCCGCCGTACACCTCGACCCGGCAGGTCTTCCTCTCCCACTCCAATGTGCCGATCAGGGAGTCCGCGCCGAAGTATTCCAGATCGGTGGTCATCGACCGGATGCGCTTGAGCAGCTCCTGAAGCTCGCCGTCGGTGACGTCGTAGTACTTGCCGCTGTGCGTGTAGCCCACCTGATTGTTGAAGTCGTCCCGGACGAACCAGCGGTCCGCGAAGAGATCCCCGAGGAAGCCCAGCTCCGCCGGGCGCTCCGGCATGCGGATCACACCGAGGGTCAGCGAGTCGGCAATATCGTCCCCGAACAGGTTATCGCCCGCGCCCCGGAATCTGTTGAAGGACGCATCCCACAGCTGGTTGAACAGTTCCTCCGTAACGCCGCCCCGAAGGTAGACATAGGCCGGGGTCAGGAGCTGCGGCCACACCTCCAAGCCCTCCTTCATGCACTCGGCGACAAGGCGGACGTCGCTGTCAAAGGAGCCCAGCCCGGACACCGCCAGCCCCGCCGCCGGCGTCTGATCCGGCAGAGTGTAGGAGATGCAGCAGGCAAGGGCGCCGTACTCCTCCGCGGCCTCGCAGGCCGCCTCGTTGTAGTCGCTGCACCAGATCACGTCCGCCCCCGCCTCGCACAGGCGCTTTACCGCGTCCACCTCGCCGTCGGTCGTCAGCTGGTCTCCGTACAGCAGCAGCTCGATGCCGCTGTCCACGCTGGCCGCGCCGGCGGCAAAGGCCTGTACCGCGAAAATGTCCCACTCCTTCGTCACCGTGACGCCGATCTTTCCGCTCTTGCTCTGGAGCGCGGCGGCGACGCCCAGCATATACTCCGGCAGATCCGCCGGTTCATAGGGGGTCAGGTTGTTGGTGAGGGCGGCGGTGAGATTGACCGCCCGCTCGCCGGATACCACGGGGATAATACTGCTACTGCTGCTGTCATATCCGTACCATTCGGACAGGCCGCCGCTGAGCAGGATCTCCTTGTCCGGATGGGCGTCCGCGATCTTCACCAGCCGGTCATAGTACGCATTGCTCCATTGCAGATAGTCCACCCACGGGGAATAGCAGACGATCAGGTCGTATTCGTCCGCGTCCAGCAGCTGCTCGATCCGGTCGAAAATCGACTGCAATGACGCGCCATACTGCTCCTCGGTAATCTCGTTGTAATAGATCTCCTGATTGTAGGAGTACTGGATCACGCCGTCCTCCCGCAGCCAGTCGTCCACCCGGATGATGTCCAGCTCGATGCCGTCGCCAACGATATTTCCCGCGCTGGGACCGTCGAACAGCCACTCTTCGCAGGCAAGGGCAGCCACCCGCACCGTGTCCATGGGCTGGCGGCTGACAGCGCCGTTCATGCTGCGCAGGCTCTGCATCTCGCCGTCGGGGATGACGGTGGGCAGCACGGCGGGCTCCGGCGTGTCCGACGGCTCCGCCGAGGGCTCGGGGGAGTCCGCCGGTTCCGACTCCAGCGCGGGCCCCACGGGGATGTCCGCGGGCAGCGTCGTGATCTGGCTTCGCCAGAGCGCGACGCCCGCCGCCAGCAGCACCACCGCCGCCGCGATGGCCGCGATCAGGACGCCCCGCTTCTTCGGCTTTTGGGGCGCGGCGGGCTTCTTCGGCTGTTCGCCGTGACCGAAGACGGACTCCGTCCGTTCCGTACCCTCCGCGATGGGGCGGAAGGTGTCCTCCTTCTCCCCGCCCGCAGGTGTGAAAAATTCCTCCGGCGCTTTTTCCGGCGCGGGTTTCTCCGGCGCTCCGCCGCCGAACATGCTCTCGGTCTTTTCCGTGACCTCCGCCGCGTCCGGTGCGGGGGCGGCGGAAGGCGCCTCGCTCTTCTCCCCCTGCGAGCGCCGGGAGGCGTACTGATTTTCATACAGGGCCAGCTCGTCGCCGGAGGGGTAGATGAGGGCCGCGTCCTCCGGTCCGTACTGGATGGCCTCCAGCTCCTGCCGCATCTGCCCGGGGCTGGAATAGCGGTCCTCCGGGGCGAAGGCGCAGGCCCGGAGCACGATCTCACCCAGCCGTCCCCCGGCGTTCACCGGCGCGGGCGGCTGCTCGCCGCCCATGCGCTTGGCAAGGGCGGTCTCCCGCTGGCTGTAGGTGATGGGTTCCGGCGGCTGGGGCAGGAAAGGCAGGCGGTTGTTGTTCAGCAGGCGGTACATCACCACGCCCAGCGAGTAGGTGTCCACGCTGAACCCGTAAGCGCCGCCCCGGTAGACCTCCGGGGCCATGTAGCTGTACGTCCCCTTCTTGGACATGCCGGACATGGTCTTTTCCACCGTCCGGGCGATGCCGAAGTCCCCCAGCTTGAAGTCCCCGCCGCCGGAGACGAAGATATTCTCTGGCTTTACGTCCCGGTGGATGATGTTGTACTTCTGGCACAGCTCCAGCGCGCGGCACATGTCGATGCCCAGCCGGATGATGTCCCGGCGGCTGAAGGGATGGTCGTAGGCGTATTCCAGCAGCGGGGTGAGCAGCTCCATCCGGATGAGGATGTCCCAGCCCATGCCGTCGTCGTGGGGGACGACCTCGTGATCCTCGTAGCTGACCACGTTGGTCATGCCCTTGAGGCGGCTCATCAGGGCAAATTCCCGGACGATGTCCTCCACCATGCTGTAAAAATAGGTGTGGATGCTCCCGTCGTCCATGCCCTCCTGCCGGGCGTTTTTCAGCTCCGTCTCGCTCTGGGGCACGGTGATGACCTTCAGCGCGGCGCGGTACACCTGCCCGAAGTCCTCCCGCCGGATCTCGTACACCGTGCCGAAGCTGCCTTCACCAATTTTCCGTTCAATGCGCCACTTGCCGAATACCGTGCCGCCGATGTCGTATGTATGCTTCATATATCCCCCAAATGTCACTGTGCCGGGATCTGGACCGGGAATATCGCGTAGGCGATAATGTTAAAGTCCGTATCCAGCCCCGCGATCACCATATACTGCGTGCGGCCAAGCTCGTCCGGGTCCACCGGGCGGCTCTGAGCTGACCCTGCCGGCAGCGTCATCAGCGTATGCTCCCCGGGGCTGTCATCCGCCTCTTTCCAAATCTGCTCAATATTCTGAAGCTCCGTCCGGAGCTTTCCCTCATCCGGCATCTCATCAAACCATGTGGCGATCCGGGTCCCGGCCAGGCCCGCGGGGCCTTCCACCGTAAATTCAATGAACAGCGTTCCGATCGCGCCCTCGTTATCCTCCACGGCCCAGCCGCCCTCCATGTACTCGAAGCTCACGCCGCTCAGCTCCAGCTGGCCGTATTCCACCGCTGTCGGCGCACCGGAGGTCTCCGGCGTGCCGGACGCTTCCGGTTCCCCGTCAGGCTCCGGTTCGCCGCCGGGCTCCGCCAGCGCGGCCAGCCGCGCCTGAAGCTCCGGATCGTCCGTGGCGGCAAGGCCGTCCTCCAGCGCCCTCCGGGCGGCGTCCGGGTCGCCCGCGCCGGTGTAGGCGTCGGACAGGCCCAGATAGGCCTCCGCCCGCTTCGGGTCGATCTCGATGGCCGCAGTAAAGGCAATGATGGCCTGCTCGTAATCGCCCTCGGACAGGTACCGCACGCCGAGGTCGTATTCCTCCTGCCACGTGGGCGCGCCGGACGGCTCCGCGTCCGCCTGCGGCCCCTGCTTCGCGCAGGCGCAGAGGCTCAGGGCCAGCGCCGCCGCAAGGATCACCGCGATCACTCGTTTCATCGTTTTCTCTCCTCTCAGCCTTCAATGGAAGAATAGCGCAGGTTGCCGTCCCCGTCGTAGGACTCGCCCCCGATGATGTTCCCGTCCTCGTCGTACTTCACCACGTTGCGCCAGGTCAGCTTCCCGTCGCTGTCGTAGTCGCTGCTCCCGATCTCGTTGCCCTTGTCGTCGTATTCGGTGATGACATAGCCCACGAGCCTTCCGTCCCCGAGGTACTGGTTGTAGCGGACCTGATTCCCGTTCTCGTCGTACTCAAAGGTGTTGTAGGCGGTGAGGGTCCCGTCGAGATCGTAGCTTTCTATCCGCAGGCACCGGCCCTCCGCATCGCTATAATTATGGCCGTAACTTTCGATGTTTCCGTCCCGGCCATAGTAGGTCAGGCGATCTTCCATGCCGCCGTCTGCCGTCTCGGTCCTCTCGAACATCACCTTCTGGAGCCATGTGGTTTCACCGGTATACTCTGTATAATAAATCTCAGTATTCCCGTCATAGGTGTTCTGGCCGTACCCCGTCTGGTTCCCGGCGGCGTCGTAGGCCGTGGTGGCCATCCAGCCGTATTCGTTGTAGGAATACTCAAACCAGCCGATGAGCGCGCCGCTGCCGTCATAATAGGTGGTCCGGCGGGTGCGGCCCTCCGAATCGGTGGCGCCGCCCTCTTCCAGCTCCGCGAGCTTCGCTTCGATCTCCGGATCCTCGCCGACCTTGTCGAGGGCCTCCCGGAGGATCTCCATGGCCTTGTCATAGTCCCCCTGCCGGATATAGACGTCCGCAAGGCCCAGCCACGCGTCGGCGCAGCTCTCGTCCAGCGCCAGCACGGCTTCGTAATCCGCCAGCGCCGCCGCAAGATTCTCCTCCGTCTCGCCGGAGCCGATGTACGCACTGGCGCGGCC
>CAKUKL010000048.1 GCA_934662925.1 uncultured Oscillospiraceae bacterium
ACGGTAGACGATCTTCTGTTCCAGCAGTTCGTTGGCGGGGCGGTTTCTGGAGCGGCGATGGCCCAGCTCGGAGATGAGGGAAATGCCGTAGCCCCGGCTCACGGCCTCGCCGATAAAGGAAGGAAAGAGACACTCGAAGTGGATGTCCGGCTGAAAGCCCGCCTGCGTACAGCAGCGCATGGTGAACTCTTTGGCGTCGGAGTTGACGTCGTTGCAGTAGAACCGTTCGTGCCGCAGGTCCACCAGCGACAGATCCGGCTTGTTGGCCAGCGGGTGATAGGCGGACATGATGACGCCGATGGGCTCGGTAAGCAGCTCGTGCCAGATGAAATTGGTGCCCCACAGGGGGCGCACGGAGATGGCCAGATCAACCTCCCGGTTTTCCAGCGCCTGGGGCAGCTGGTCGGGAGGGTACGGCTGAAGACGGCAGCTCACGTCCGGCCGGTCCAGCAGGAAGTCCCGCACGCAGTTCAGCAGCCAGTTGGGCTCCTGTGTGGAGTAGGACGAGCCGATGCGCAGGCTGCCGCTGTGGCCCGCCAGATTTTCGCTCAGCTCCGCTTCCATGTCGCCCACGGTGTAAAGCAGCCGCTCCGCGTATTTGAGCACCACCTGTCCCTGCTCGTTGAGCCGGATATTCCGCCCCTCCCGATCGAAGAGCTTTGTACCCAGATCCTCCTCCAGCCGGGAGATGACCTTGGACAGGGAGGGCTGGGTCATGTGCAGCTGCTCCGCCGCCTGCGTGATGTGCTCCGTTTTTGCCACCTGTAAAAAGCATTCCAGTTGATTGAGTTCCATACCATTCAACTCCTTTTCTCCAGTGTACTATGCCCGTCCGCCAAATGCAAGTGAAACATTCCGCAAACGACATGATTTTATATCAAATCTTCTATTGGACAGAATGATGATAGCGTATTATACTAAACGCACAGCAAAAGACAGACTCTTGTTGTGAACAAATTGAGGAGGTACTACAATGAAAAAGTCTAAGCTTCTGGCGCTGTTTCTCGCTCTTGCAATGGTCCTGAGTCTGGCTGCCTGCGGCAGCAAGGACAGCGGCAACGCCAACAGCCCCGCTCCCGGCAATACCACCGGTCAGGAGGAGAGCAAGGCTCCTGAGAACGAAGGCAAGACCTACAACCTGCGCATGAGCTGCGAAGCCAGCGAGGGCCAGTGGCTGGCCGTCATGCTTCAGGACTACGCCGACGCCGTCAAGGAAGCCACCAACGGTCAGGTCAACATCGAGCTGTATCTGGGCAACTCCCTCGGCTCTTCCGACGACATCTGGTCCATGTTCACTCAGGGTGCCATTGACATGGTGCACATGGGCGTGGCCCACGCCGGCAACTTCCCCGTCACCGACTTTGTCCAGACCCCCTTCGCCGTGTCCTCTCCCGAGATGGCCGCTTCCGTCATGGCCGCTCTGGCTGACGCCGGCTATCTGGGCGAGTTCACTGACAACATGCACGTTGTGGCTTACATGCCCACTCTGATGCAGGAGTTCCTGTTCAAGGACCGCGAGGTCAAAAACTTCAGCGACCTGTCCGGCATGGTCATCCGCGGCTCCTCCGCTCCTCTGGTTTCCTGCATCGAGGCTGTCGGCTCCACCGCCACCTCCATCCCCATTACCGATCTGTACATGTCCCTGTCTCAGGGCGTGGCTGACGCCACCATCACCTCTGTGGACGCCGCTGCCGTCTTCAAGCTGCAGGACGTCTGCAAGTACCTGCTGGACCTGCCCATCTCCACCGGCATGAACTTTGTTGCCATCAACAGCAACCTGTGGAACTCCCTCCCCGCTGACCTTCAGGAGACTCTGGACAAGGTCGGCGCTGAGTATCAGGAGAAGTACCTTGAGCTGAACCGTCAGGCTGGCGAGGACTGCATCAAGGAAATGACCGACGGCGGCATGACCGTTCTGGAGCCCAGCGACGAGCTGGTGGCCGCCTGCAAGGACGCCACCTCCGGCATGATCGACAGCCTCATCGAGAAGCTCAACGGTGAGGGCCTCGACGGCGCCGCCATCGTTGCCTGCGCTCAGGAGGCCGTTGCCAACTACGCCGGCTGAGCAAATATCTGAATCTCTGTCTGAAACAGGGCGGCTGCCATTGGCTGCCGCCCTGTTCCTTGAAAGGATGTGACTGTTTTGAAGTTTCTGCGTACTCTGGACAAGATCCTCGGCAAGGTCAGCAATGCCTGCGCGTGGGTCTCCGGTGCCGCACTGTTCTTCATGGCCGCCCTGATCTTTATCAATGTCATCATGCGCCGGTTCTTCAACAACGCCATCACCGGCGCGGATGAGCTGGTCCAGTTCGCCATGGTGCTGGTGGTCTACTTCGCCCTGTCCTACTCCACCCGTCTGCGGGCTCATGTCCGGGTGGACTTCTTTACCAACATGATGCACCCCGTTCTGCGCAACATCGTGCTGGGTATCGTCACGCTGCTGTGCATCTTCGTCACCGTGAACATTTCCATCCGCACCTTCAACTATGCGGGGACTGTCGTGGCTTCCAATATCCGTTCCCCCATGCTGAAGTGGTCCTACGCACCGTTCTACTACATCATTTCTGTGATGAACATTCTGCTGTCCTTTGAGTTTCTTGCGGACGGCCTGAAGTACTTTGGCGAGGCGGCTGCCGCCGCCAAAGGCAAGACTTCCGATTCTGAGAAAAAGGAGGAGATCGACGCATGAGTGCAACAACTGCTGGTGCCATCGGCGTAGCGCTGATGCTGGTCATGCTCTTCCTGGGTATGCCCCTTTCCTTTACCTTTGCCTTCTCCGGCGTGGTGGGCGTGGCGCTGATCCTCGGCTGGGACGCGGGCCTGTCCTTTCTGTCCACCATTCCGTTCACCTCTGCCGCCAACTACACCTTCGTGGTCATGCCGCTGTTCATGCTCATGGGCGATGTGGCGTTCCACGGGCGGCTGACCTCGGACGCGTACAACTGTGCCCGTAAGTTCTGCGGCCACCTGCCCGGCGGCCTTGCCATCACCACCACCGTGGCCTCCGCCATGTTCGGTGCTGTGTGCGGCTCCGGCTCCACCACCGCCCTGATCATGACGCAGGTGGCTTGGCCCGAGATGAAGAAGAACGGCTATGACCCCGGTCTGGGCCTTGGCTCCATCGTCGGTTCCGGCCCTCTGGCCATCCTCATCCCGCCCAGCACCCCGCTGATCATGTACGGCCTGCTGTCCGGCGCGTCCATCGGCCGCCTGTTTATGGCCGGCTGGTTGCCCGGCATCCTGCTGACTGTTATGCTGGCTATCTGCACCGTCATCCAGATCAAGCGCGACCCTTCCAAGGGCCCCCTGATGCCGAAGGCTTCCGCCAAAGAGCGTCTCAAGAGCCTCAAGGGCGTGTGGGCGTTCCTCATCCTGATGATCGTAGTCATGGGCTCCATCTGGGGCGGCATCTGCACCGTCACTGAGGCCGCCGGCATCGGTGTTATGGGCGCCATCATCATCGTGGCCGTCATGCGCCGCATGAACCTGAAGGAGTTTGCCCAGACCATCAAGAACACCGCCTCCATCGGCGGCGCCATGTTCTTCATGTTCATCGGCATTCAGGTGTTCAACTCCTTCATGTCCCTGTCCGGCCTGCCCAAGATGCTGGCCAACGCCATCCGTTCCATGAACGTCCCCTCCAGCGTCATCATCTGGCTCATCATCCTGCTGTACCTGCTGCTGGGCTGCTTCCTGGACTCTCCTCCCGTCATGATGCTGACCGTCGGCATTCTGGCCCCCATTGTGGCCGAACTGGGCTACGATCTGGTGTGGTTCGGTATTCTGGTGGCTTTCACCGTGGCTGTCGGCGCTCTGACTCCTCCCGTCGGCATCAACCTGTTCGTGGTGTCCTCCCGTGCGCCTGACGTGCCCACCAGCCAGATCATTAAGGGCATGCTGCCCTATCTGATCACCATCCTGATCACCATGGTCATCATCTTCTACGTGCCGCAGATCTCCACCTTCCTGCCCAATCTGATGTTCGGCGCGTAGAAATGCTGATAAAAAATTGAGAAAGGGAGTAATCGTGTGAAACTGTCATTTAAAGAACGCCTGGGCTATGGCCTTGGCACCGCTGGCGAGCAATTTCCTAACTTCCTGATCCAGACCTTCCTGTTTGGCTATTTCAACATGGTCGTCGGCCTGAACGCCGGTGTGATCACCATGATCATGCTGGTGGCCCGTATCTGGGACGCCATCAATGACCCAATGATGGGCGTCATCGCCGACCATACCCGCAGCCGCTGGGGCAGTTATCGCCCCTGGGCCTTCTTTGCCACTATCCCGATGGGGATATTCCTGGTGCTGACCTTTACCAACGTGGGCCTGACCGGTGCGGCGAAGGTCATCTACTGCGGTGCCATGTACATCCTGTTCGGTATGAGCAACACCGCGTCCCTGATCCCTCTGGGCTCCATGGCCAACGTCCTGACTGACGACAATCAGGAGCGCGCGGTTCTCGGCTCTTTCCGTGAGTTCGGCTCCTCCATCGGCAATCTGGCCGGCTCCATTGCGGTGCCTGCCATCGTTACCGCGTTCATCAAGTCCGGCATGGGCGAGGCCAAGGGTTATCAGCTTACCGCCGTCGTGCTGGCCATTCTGTGCTTTGTGTTCCTGGGCATCACCTTCTTCACCACGAAGGAGCGCATTGAGCCTCCGAAGAATCAGGGTTCCTTTATCTCCTCCCTGAAGGTGCTCAAGGGCAATGTTCCCGGCATCTGCATCATCCTCTTTTTCTTCTTCATCACCACCGCCATCATCACCCGCCAGATGTTCAACTCCATGTACTATGGTCCCTTCGTGCTGGGTGACAGCAATCTGGGCAATATGCTGCTGATGGTCATGTCTATTGCACCTTTCTTCATCCTGTACTTCATCCCGAAGATCTCCTTCAAGTACGGAAAGAAGTTCCAGCTCATGCTGGGCTGCGTGGTCATCATTGTGGGCGGCGTGCTGTTCTATCTGGCCAACGCCAATCCTGCCATGAACCTGATCTCTTCCTTTATTGTCGGTCTTGGTCAGGTGCTGACCTTCTCCGGCGTGTGGTCCACGATCCCCGATACCGCCGACTACGGCGAGTACAAGAATGGTGTTCACGCCCCCGGCAGCATGTATGCCATCGCCAACTTCGGCCTGAAGATCGGCATGACCGCCGCCAGCACCCTGATGGGTATCGGCCTGATGGCGGCCGGCTTTGACCAGACCGCCGCTGTGCAGGCGGCCGGCGTGGCCAATGGCCTGCGGGTCTTCAACGCGGTCTCCCTGATCCTGCCCACCGTCTGCGCTCTGCTGACCCTCATCCCCTACAAGCTGACCGCTGACGAGTCCCGCAAGATCTCCGCCGAACTGGCCAAGCGCCGCGGCGAGCAGTAAAAACATGCGAACCCGGCGGTTTCCCGCCGGGTTCCAAACTTAAGGAAGGAGCAAGGCAATGGCAAAAGTCATTCAATATCAGGCCGGAATGTCCAACGGCTTTTTCGTAACAGACGGAAATGCGGTCATCGCCGTGGACGGCGGTGCATTGTACGGTGCGCAGTATGCGCAGAAGGCGTGCGATGACGCCGGCATCGATCCGAAAAGTATCCGTTTGATCGTCGTGTCCCATCCCCATGTGGATCACACCTGCAATCTGGAGGAACTACGCAGGCTTTCCGGCGCACCCATCGCGGTGAACAAAGCAGGGGCGGAGGACATGATCCATGCTGAGCGGCCCCATGTGTTTCCCAGATGTAAGATCGGGGATGAGATCATGGAGTTTGCCAAGAGTCAGGGCGGCATGCCAGACGATTATCTGCCTCCCATCATCCCGGACATTGTCTGGGAAGGGGAGCTGGATCTGCACCCCTACGGGATCGCGGGCAAGGTGATCTACACCCCCGGTCACTCTCTGGCGGACAGCTGCGTGGTGCTGGAGGATGGGCAGGCCATCGTCGGCGATCTGATCTGTGAGGATCAGTTTACCCACGGCGCACCCACCATTGCCTACTTCGGATATGATCCTGACCGGAATAAGGCCAATGCGCTGCTGTTCCCTAGTCTGGAAAAGCTAGCGGAATATGGAAGCTATACCTATTATTCCGGCCACGGCGGACCGTTTACCCGGGCGCAGTTCGACGAGGCGTTTGAAAAAGCAAAGGCGGAGGCCGAAGGCTGACGCGGTATATACCCGGAAAATCTTGCAATACTGGAGCGTTCGATATGTCACTGAAATATTCCAATCTTCTTTCCCCCATCAAGATCAACAACGTGGTTCTCCGCAACCGCCTGATCTGCACCGCCTCCAACCCCCACTTCATTCAGGCCACGGAGAAGTGGCCCACCGAGGCCCTTATTTCCCACTACGCCAACAAGGCCAAGGCGGGCGCGGCGGTGGTGACCGTCAAGGGCAACAACCCCGTCAAGACAAGTGATCCCCACTCCCTGACGCTGGACATCCACACCGGCCAGCATCAGCACATGTTCGCGCAGGTGGCGGAGATGGTCCACTACTACGGCGCCAAAGCGTCCTACCTCGTGCTGCCCGACATGAACATCGTCAAGGGCTATGACGCTTCCGACGGCGTCCTGTCCGAGTTCGTGGCCGGCGACGGCTCCAAGGCCGAGCTGGGCAAGGCCGCCCCCAAGGAACTGCTCTACAAGATGGTGGAGACCTACGCCGAGGAGGCCAAGCTGGCCCAGTCTCTGGGCTTTGATATGTGCTTCATGCACATGGCCTACCGCCTGATGTTCCCCGGCCGGTTCCTGTCCCCGCTGTCCAACAAGCGCACCGACGAGTTCGGCGGCTCCATCGAGAACCGCGCCCGGTTCCCGCTGATGATCTGCGAGGCCATCAAAAAGGCCTGCGGCAAGGACTTCCTGGTGGAGATCTCCATCTCCGGCCGGGAGGACGACCTCTTCGAGGGCGGCCTGACCGTAGAGGATCAGATCGAGTTTGCCAAGCTCTGCTCCGGCAAGGTGGACATTCTCCAGATCCGCGGCGGTTCCATCGACCCGTCCCAGCCCACTTATCTGGACCCCCGGGAGATTCCCCAGCGGGACGCTGCCGCCGCCATCCGGAAGGGCCTGCGGGACGCGGGCATCAACGACGTCTATATCAACGTGGTGGGCGGCTGCCAGAACCTCGATCATTGCGAGGATATCATCACCAACGGCGAAGCCGACTTCATCGGCGCGGCCCGCTCCTTCATCGCCGACCCCCAGTGGGGCGTCAAGGCCTATGAGGGCCGCAACGAGGACGTGGTGCCCTGCCTGCGGTGCAACAAGTGCCACATCCCCGGCCCGGAGAAGTGGAACACCGTCTGCTCCGTCAACCCCGAGTGGGGCCTGGAGCACAAGGTGGAGCGTCTCGTGACGCCTCCCATCCGCAAAAAGAAGATCGCCGTCGTGGGCGGCGGCCCCACCGGCATGGAGGCCGCGCTGCTGGCGTCCAAGCGTGGGCATGACGTGACCCTGTATGAGAAGGAAAACAAGCTGGGCGGCCTGATCAACGCCACCGAGGGCATCGACATCAAGTGGACCCTCATCAACTACCGCGACTACATGATCCGCCAGATCGAGAAGTCCGCCGTCAGCGTCAAGCTGGGCGTGGCCGCCGATGCGGGGCTGCTCCGCGGTGAGAACTATGACGAGGTCATCGTGGCTATCGGCTCCGAGCCCGCCTATCCCCCCATCCCCGGCGTTCACGGCGAGAACGTCATCCCCGCCATCGAGACCGTGGCCCGTGAGCCCGAGATGAGCCACGAGGTCGTCGTGGTGGGCGGCGGCGAGATCGGCGTGGAGATGGGCCTCCATCTGGCCAAGCATGGCCACGAGGTCACTCTGCTGGAAATGGGCTCCATCCTCTCTCCGGAGAGCGTGCCCGTCCACTTCCGCTCCCTGTTTGAGAAGGCGTGGGAGACGCAGGAGGGCTTCACCTATCATCTCAACGCGAAGGTCACCGCCATCACCCCTGACGGCGTCACCTATGTGGACGGCGACGGCGCGGAGCACACCCTGTCCGCTAAAACTGTGGTTCTGGCCGCCGGCATGAAGGCCAAGCAGGCCGAGGCCATGGCTATGATGGACGGCAACGTCCGCACCCATATGATCGGCGACTGCGACAAGGTCGGCTGCATCCAGACCGGCGTCCGCGCCGCCTACGCGCTGGCCAACAATATCTGAGATCCGCAAGGAGTGAACACCATGACTTATACCGTACTGTCTCCGTGGGCGGAAAGCGACCATCTGGAGAAGAACCCCATCAATCCCCGGCTGGACACGCTGGAGGGCAAGACCATCGGCCTGTACGCCTCCTTCAAGGAGTACCACCCCTTCTTCATGCAGGAGGTGGAGCGCCAGCTGGCCGCCAAGTACCCCACCGCGAAGTTCTCCCACTACACCTACATCGTGGACACGCAGGAGATCGATCAGGATCCCGAGAACTTCCCCATTTTCAAGAAGTGGCTGGACGGCGTGGACTGCGTCATCGGCGTGGGCGCCGACATGGGCTCCTGCGCCCTGTATATGGGCTACATCTTCGCTCAGATCGAGCGGCTGGGCAAGCCCGCCTGCCTGCTGAGTAAGTACCAGTACCTGTCCTCCGCCTCCAAGGGCGCGGCGGCCCGCTCCTATCCGGGCCTGCGCATCGTCACCTATGACGGACCGGGCTTCGTTCCCGAGGGCGTGGACTGCAACCAGTGGACCATCGGCATCTACCGGGACGTCATCGCCGGGATGCTGGACCAGATGGCGGACGCCCTGACCCGTCCCCTCACCGAGGAGGAGAAGCACCCCGCCGCCGTGGAGGACTACTCCCACAAGACCTTCACCGGCACGCTGGATGAGCTCAACGACCTGTTCTACGCCAACGGCTGGACCAACGGCACGCCCATCAACCCGCCCACCGAGGAGGCTGTGGCCGAGATGTGCCGCGGCACCGACCTGCCGCGGGACCACGTGGTGGCCACCCTCGCCCCCATGAAC
>CAKUKL010000049.1 GCA_934662925.1 uncultured Oscillospiraceae bacterium
CGTCGCTGCCGCCGGGCCTGTAGGATTTGTAAGTCGGGACGGCTCAGAGCCGCTTGAGGTATTCGTCCCGCTCCTCGTCGCTGGCCAGCACGAAGTGGCCGGGAAGGATCTCGTGCCAGCTGGGCTGGTTGGACTCGGAGTAGTGATGGCAGGCGGGATCGTACACCAGCAGCTTCTTCTGCCGCTCGGCGATGGGGTCGGGCTGGGGGATGGCGGAGAGCAGCGCCTGCGTATAGGGATGGAAGGGATGGGCGAACAGCTCCTCGCTCTCGGCCAGCTCCACGATCCTGCCCTTGTGGATGACGGCGATGCGGTCGCAGATGAAGCGCACCACGGACAGGTCGTGGGCGATGAACAGATAGGTGAGGTTCCGGGCCTTCTGCAAATCGGCCAGCAGGTTGAGCACCTGCGCCCGGATGGACACGTCCAGCGCGGAAATAGGCTCGTCGGCGATGATGAAGTCCGGCTCCATGATGAGGGCCCGGGCGATGCCGATGCGCTGGCGCTGGCCGCCGGAGAACTCGTGGGGGAAGCGGCTGGCGAACTCGGGCAGCAGGCCCACGTCGGACAGGGCTTGGGCCACCCGCTCGTGGCGCTCGGCGTCGCTCAGGTGGAAGCCGTTGGCGTACAGGCCCTCGCTGACGATATAGTCCACCTTGGCCCGCTCATTGAGGGAGGCCATGGGGTCCTGAAAGATCATCTGGATGCGGCGGGTGACCTCGTGGTCAAGCTCCCGGGAAATGCGGCCGTTGATCTGCCGTCCGTCGAAGGTGACGGTGCCCCCGGCGGTGGGATGGATGCGGATGACGGCCCGGCCGATGGTGGTCTTGCCGGAGCCGGACTCGCCCACCAGACCGAAGGTCTCACCCTCGAAAATGTGGAAGGACACCTTGTCCACGGCGGTGAAGGGGTGGCGCTTGGAGCCGAACCGCACCGTGAGGTCCTGCACCTCCAGCAGCTTTTTGCGCTCGTTATCCAATGCGGTTCACTCCCTTCTCGCGGAGAACGCGGATGTGCTCGGGGGGCTCCACCTTGGGCGCCCGGGGGTCCAGCAGCCATGTGCGGGCCTTGTGGGTGGGAGACACCTCGAAGAAGGGCGGGCGCTCCAGAAAGTCGATCTTGAGGGCCTGCGGGTTCCGGGGGGCGAAGGCGTCGCCCCGGACCTCGTGGAACAGATTGGGCGGCGTGCCCTGAATGGAGTACAGCGGCTCGCCCTTGACGCCCAGCTGGGGCAGGGAGGACAGCAGCGCCCACGTGTAAGGGTGCTTGGGGTCATAGAACACCTCGTCGCAGGTGCCCACCTCAACGATGTCGCCGGCGTACATGACGGCGATGCGGTCGGCCACGTTGGCCACCACGCCCAGATCGTGGGTGATGTAGATGGTGGTCAGTTCGTATTTCTTCTGCATCTGCTTGATGAGCTCCAGGATCTGGGCCTGAATGGTCACGTCCAGCGCGGTGGTGGGCTCGTCACAGATGAGGATCTTGGGGCGGCAAGCCACGGCGATGGCAATGACCACCCGCTGGCGCATACCGCCGGAAAACTCGTGGGGATACTGCTTGTAGCGGCGCTCCGGCTCGTCGATGCCCACGTCGGTCAGCACGTCGAGGACGGCCTTTTTCGCCGCGTCGCCGTGGAGGCCCTGATGGAGCTCCACGGCCTCCTGGATCTGCTTGCCGATGGTTTTCAAGGGGTTCAGGGAGGTCATTGGGTCCTGAAGCACCATGGCGATCTCCCGGCCGCGGATCTTGAGCCACTCCTTGTCGGTGCGGAACTTCGTCAGGTCGTCGCCATGGTAGAGGATGGTGCCTCCGTCGATGTAGCCGTTGCCGTCCAGCAGGCCCATAAAGCTCTTGACGAACACGGACTTGCCGGAGCCGGACTCGCCCACGATGGCGAGGCTCTCCCCCTGATGGACGTCCAGCGAGACGCCCCGGATGGCGTGGAGCACCTGCCCCCGGAGGGTGAATTTCACGTCCAGATCCTGAACGGAAAGGATGATGTTGTCTGTACTATTCATGGAATCACTCCTTGCGGGGCTGTGTCCCGCAGAGTCTGGCGGCCGGGCCGCGCCGGGGGATCGGAAGCTGGTTCAGGTGAAATTTGTGTCAGGCCAAACCGCCGTCCGCCGTACCTCGGAATTGCTTCTTTATACGTGGTTCTTCGGGTCCGCCGCATCGGCAAAGGCGTTGCCGATGATGTAGAACGAAACGGTGATGACTGCCAGCACGATGACCGGGAAGAACAGCTGATACCGCAGGGCGGGGACCATCATCACCTGACGGCCCGCATTGATGAGGTTGCCCAGCGACGGGGTGTCCAGCGGAAGGCCGATGCCGATGTAGGTGACGAACACCTCGTTGCCGATGGCGGAGGGGATGGCCAGCGCCATGCGCATGGTGATGACGCTCACCAGATAGGGCAGCAGGTTCTTGAAGATGATCCGGCCGGTGCCGGTGCCCAGACAGCGGGAGGCGAGGTTGTAGTCCCGGTCCCGGATGATGATGATCTGGTTGCGGATGAACCGGGCCATGCCCAGCCAGCCCGTCAGGCACAGGGCGAACACGATGGTGCTCACGCCGGGGTTCATGATGTAGGAGATGAGGATGAGCAGCAGGGTCTGGGGCACATTGTCGCAGATGTTGTAAAGCTCGGTAAAGAAGAAGTCCAGCTTGCGGACATAGCCCCACAGCACGCCCATGAGGATGCCGATGACCGCCTCGACGACGGCCACGGAGAAACCGATGAACAGGGAGGTGCGGGTGCCGGACCAGATGCGGGCCCAGATGTCCTGCCCCAGATTGTTGGTGCCGAAGATGTAGCCCTGCTCGCCGGGGGCGAGGTTGGCCAGCGTCCGGCCGTTTTCGGCGAAGTTGATGGTGATGGGGTCCCGCTGGCCGGGGAGGTAGGGCTGAATGAAGGTGAAGGCGAGGGTGGCCACCATGACGATGAGGAAGAACACGGCCACCTTGTTCTTGAAGAAGGCCCGGAGGGTGGCGCCCCAGTAGGAGTAGTTGGAGTAGCCGCCCCGCTCCGCCTGCTCGGCGTCGAACCCGGCGAAGGAGAACAGCTCGTCGTCGGTCATGTCGGCGGCGGTGAGCTCACGCTCCAGCTGGCTGGACAGCGCGTCGCTCAGCTGGTCGGTTTTCTGGTCGCGATAGCGTTTCATCAGCGGGCGCCCTCCTTTTTGGCAAAGCTGATCCGGGGATCGACAATGCCCATGAGGATGTCGCCGAACAGCAGGCCGAGAATGGAAATTGCGGCGTACACCAGCACCAGCGCCTGCACCAGCGTGTTGTCCTGACGCTTGATGGCGGTGACCAGCAGGCCGCCCATGCCGGGGATGGAGTACAGGGACTCCACGTACAGGGAACCCATGAGGGTAAACAAAATGGAGTTGGGGATGTACTGGATCAGGGGGACGATGGCGTTGCGGAATACGTGGTTCCGGGAGATGGCCCCGCCGGGCACGCCCTTGGCCCGGGCCAGCCGGATGTAGTCCTTGTTGGACTCATCCACCATATACCGGCGCAGCCACATGGCGTAGTAGGCGATGTTGCCGATGGACAGGGAGAAGATGGGCAGCAGGTAGCTGCGCAGGTCCCCCTGCGTGAACAGCATGGGCAGCTTCAGCGCCGACTGGGAGCCGGCGAACTGGATGAGGATGTGGTACGCCGCCGACGGCACCGCCTGAATGAGGACGATGAACAGCGTGCCCAGCCGGTCGCCGATCTTGAAGCGGGTTTTGGTGCTCCGGGCCATGAGAATGCCCAGGGGCAGGCCCAGCGCCAGCGAGATACACAGCGAGATCAGCCCCAATTGCAGCGAGATGGGTATTTTCTCGGCAATGATGGTATTGATGGACACGCCCTTGCGGTACACGTTGGACACGCCCAGATCGCCGTGGGCCAGCTGGCCCAGAAAACGCCACAGCTGCTTGGGCAGCGGGTCCTTCAGGCCCAGCTGGGTGAGCTTGACGTCGATCTGGGTCTGGCTGAGCTTGTCATAGTTCTCGAAGTAACCCTCGATGGGCATGAGCCGCAGCAGCGAGAAGATGACGATGATGATGATCAGCATGGTGATGATGGAGCGCAGCACCCGCTTGAGGATGTATTTTGCCACAGAAATGACCTCCTTGGTGGGGAGAGGTTGGGCCGAAGCCCCCGCATCCATGCCCCGGCGGGGCACAGGTGCGGGAGTTCCGGACTGCACGGACAGGAAGAGCCCGGAAAAGGGCTCTTCCTGTCCGTATGGGATCCAAATTGTCCGGCGAACCGGAAAGTGTGCGGGGAAAGATCAGCCCTTGGCGGCGGCCAGCGCGGCCTCGCGCTCAGTCAGCCAGGTCTGATAGGCGGCCTCGAATTCGTCCATGCCCATGGAGGACTCCAGCAGGTGCTGGCCCTTATAGCGGGAGGAGGCGAAGCCGAAGGCGGCGTAGGGGCCCTCGAAGGGGTTGAGCTTGGAGAAGGAGTAATCCCGCTGGCTGGTGTGGATGGGGATGGCGAAGCCGTGATCCAGCAGGACGGCCTCGGCCTCGGCGAAAGTCTCGTACCGGGCCTCCTCGTCGCCGTTGATGGCGAGGGCGGCGTTCACCAGATCCAGATATTCCTGATAGTAAGCCTGAGTCTCGGGATCCTCGCTGCGGTAGATGAAGCTGTACTTGGAGCTGTCGCCGAAGGGGTCTACGATGAAGGCGGAGGCGTCGGAGAAGTCGGCGCCCCAGTTGCACTTGAGCAGGCCGTAGTCACCAGCGCGGCGGACGGAGGACAGGAAGCCCGTCTCGGGGCCGGCCTCGACGATGACGTCGATGTAGTCGGTGCCCAGCAGGTTCTCAAGCTGCTGCTCCAGCAGCTGGCATTCGTCGGCCCAGTTGGTGGTGGTGGGGTTGTAGCGGACGTAGACCTTCACGGGGAAGGTGCAGCCCTCGGCGGCCAGCTCGGTCATGGCCTTCTCCTTGTATTGGAGGGCCAGATCGGAATCAAAGGTGTCGCCGTTGGTGTATTTGTCCAGACCGCCGTAGTAGGCGTAGTCCTTGGAGGCGGCGGCAAAGGACAGCGGGGTGATGGTGTTGCTCAGCAGGGCCTCGGGCTCCTCGGCGTCGTACACCTGCAGGAGGTTGACGCGGTCAAGGCCGTGCATGATGGACAGGCGGAAGTTCTCGTTGTTGACGGCGATCTTCCAGTTGTCCGGCTCATAGGCCTCGTCGAACTGAGGATCGAAGTTGAACAGATACCAGTAGGAGTAGGCCACGTCGGGGCGGGAGGCGTGGATCTGGTCGCGGTAGCTGGTCATCATGGAGGACAGCAGGTTGGAGGTGATGGTGGCCTGATCCACCTCGCCCTGGAGGTACATAGAGGTAGACAGGACAGAAGCCTCGGCGTTATAGGTCTCCCGAATGGCGTCCAGATAGACGTGATCCACATCCCAGTAGGAGGCGTTCTTGCTCATGACCCGCTGGACCTGAGGCTGGAAGTCGGACAGGATGAAGGGGCCGCAGTAGAGCAGGGTCTCGGCGCTGGTGCCGAAGGAATCGCCGGTCTCGGCGAGAAAATCGCCGTTGACGGGCATGAAGGCGGCCCAGCACAGCATGGACAGGAAGTAGGAGCAGGGGGAGTCCAGCGTGTACACCAGCGTGTAGTCGTCGGGAGCGGTGACGCCGATCTCGTCGGTGGTGACGGCGGGGACCTCGTCGATGACGTCGCCGTCCTCGTCCAGCTTGACGGGGTTGCCGGCGTCGTCGGTGCCGTCGGTGGCGGTCTCGAGGGCCAGCAGGTAGGCGGTGTACTCATAGTAGGCGGCGGCGTTGGTCACCTGAGCCACCTCGAAGTTGTACTCGTTGCCGGAGTCGTGGTTGGCATCGAGGATGTAGTAGGCGGCGTCCACCCAGTCCTGGGCCTTGACCTCGGCCACCTTGTTGCCGTCCTTGTCGACCCACTTCACACCCTGACGGATGTGGAAGGTCCACTCGGTGTAGTCGCCGTTGTGCTCCCAGCTCTCAGCCAGAGAGGGCTGCACCACGCCGTAGGAGTCGTACTCGATGAGGGTGTCCACCACGTTGGCGGGGATGGACAGGTTGTTGTTGGAGGTGGTGACCAGATAGTTCATGGTCTCGACCTCGCTGGAATACAGGGTGCGGTAGACCGCGGGCTCCCCGGAGGGAGTGCCGGACTCGCCGCCGGGAGCGGCGCTGTTTCCGGTGTCCTTGCTGCCGCAGGCGGCCAGAGACATGGCCATGACCAGCGCCAGCGTCAGGGCAAGCAGGCGTTTTGTCAGTTTCATCAGATCCAATCCTTTCTCAAATTACTTT
This sequence comes from uncultured Oscillospiraceae bacterium, assembly GCA_934662925.1. Classification (GTDB taxonomy): domain Bacteria; phylum Bacillota; class Clostridia; order Oscillospirales; family Oscillospiraceae; genus Enterenecus. The sequence goes on from CAKUKL010000049.1 coordinate 6,309, forward strand.
GCGCCTTTGCAAGAGAGGGCCGGGTTCCGGCCCGGTATTTACATATGGAAACGACCATACATAAACAAATTCGGGGGAGCGTCAGTCGCTCCAGTTATCGCAGGGGACGTTGTCCACGCCCACGCCGGGGTCGCCGGTCATGGTGATGGACGGGCCGTCGAACACCGGCCCGCCGGTGTAGGGATCCACCGAGCACAGGGACGGGCCGTCCAGATCCGCCCGGGTGACGATGGACTGCCCGGCGGCCAGATGGGCGGCGGCGGCCACGGACAGGCGGGACTCCAGCATGCAGCCGATCATGCACTCCACGCCGTGCTCCTCCGCCATGCGGCAGATCTTCAGGGCGTTGTGGATGCCGCCGGTCTTCATGAGCTTGATGTTGATGAGGTCCGCCGCCTTCTGCTCGATGAGGTTCGCGGCGTCATAGTAAGAAAATACGGCCTCGTCCGCCAGAATGGGGGTGTCCACCGCGGCGGTGACGGCCCTGAGCCCGGCCAGATCGTGGGCGGGGATGGGCTGCTCCACCAGCTCGATGTCCAGCCCCTTGTCCTCCATGGCCCGGATGATGGCCACGGACTGCTCCGCCGTCCAGCCCTGATTGGCGTCCACCCGGAGCTTGATCTCCGGGCCCACGGCGGCGCGGATGGCGGCCATGCGCTCCACGTCGGCAAGGCCCTCCTTGCCGACTTTGACTTTCAGGATATCAAAGCCCTGCTGTACGGCGTCCAGACTGTCCGCCACCATCTGATCCACCGGGTTCACCGAGATGGTGATGTCCGTCTTGAACGAGGTGCGGGCCCCGCCAAGCAGCTGGTACAGCGGCTTGCCCTGAGCCTTGGCCCACAGGTCGTACAGCGCCATGTCCACCGCCGCCTTGGGGGTGGTGTTATGTACCATGCAGCCGTCCAGCTTTGCCATGACGGCGTCCAGATCGTCCAGTTCCATGCCCACGAGGGCGGGGCGGATGAAATCCCGGACGGCGCAGAGGATGGAGCCAGTGGTGTCGCCGGTGATGACGGCGGTGGGCGGGGCTTCGCCGTAGCCCACGGAGCCGTCGTCGGCGACGACCCGGACGACGATGTCGTTCACCGCCTCCACCGTGCGCAGGGCGGTCTTAAAGGGGCGGACCAGCGGAAGAGAGATGCTCCCCACCTGAATCGCTTTGATCTTCAAAGTGTCCCGACCTCCTGAAAATGAAATTTCAAAAATGAAAAAATTCAAATTTTTTACGATAGTTTAACACATTTCGTAATTAAAGTAAAGCGCAGAATGCAAATATAGTGGTAAAAAAACGCCGGAAAATCCGGGAAATCGAATGGAAAATTTTTCGTTCCTGCAAGAACCGGTGCCGCCGCTATGCAGAAATGACGGCGGAAAACGCCCCTTGCCCCGGCGACGGAAATGTGGTACACTGATGAAAAAGTCCGGAAAATTGGACTGATATAGCGATAGGATACGAGGTGAAAGGAGGCCGGACAATGGCCAAAAGCGCAAATCAGAAACGAAAGCTGCTGGTGCTGGCCCGGCTGCTGGAGCGGCAGACCGACGAGGAGCACCCCGTCACCGTGCAGGACATGATCGACGAGCTGGCCCGCTGGGACATCGCCGCCGAGCGCAAGAGCGTCTACGCCGACATGGAGGAGCTGCGGCAGATGGGCTACGACGTCCAGAGCCGGAAGGGCCGGGGCGCGGGGTGGTTTCTGGGCCAGCGGGACTTCGAGCTGGCGGAGCTGAAGCTGCTGGTGGACGCGGTGCAGTCCAGCCGCTTCCTCACCGCCCGGAAGAGCGACAGCCTCATCCGCAAACTGGAGGGGCTCACCAGCGTCCATCAGGCCCACCAGCTCCAGCGGCAGGTGTACGTGGACCGGCGGATCAAGACCATGAATGAAAGCATATTTTATAATGTGGACAAGATCCACTCCGCCATTGCCGCCGGGCGGGTCATCACCTTCCGCTATTTTGAATACGATATGGAGAAAAAGAAGGTGTTCCGCCGGGACGGAAAGCGCTACTGCGTCTCCCCCTGCGGGCTGATGTGGGACAGCGAGAACTACTATCTGGCGGCGTGGGACGACGCCAATCAGGAGGTCCGCCACTACCGGGTGGACAAAATGTCGGATATCACCGTGTCCGGCGCGCCCCGGTACGTGCCGGAGGACTTCGACCCCGAGGGCTACGCCCGGCGGCATTTCGGCATGTTTTCCGGCCGTCCGGGGCAGCTGCGCCTGCGGTTCCGGGCGGGGCTGGCCGGGGTGGTGCTGGACCGCTTCGGCCGGGACGTGATGATGGCCCCCGAGGGGGAGGAGTACTTCACCGTCACGCTGGACGTGGTGGTGAGCCCGCCGTTCTGGGGCTGGCTCTTCGGCCTTGGGACGGGGGTGGAGGTGCTGTCCCCGGACTGGGCGGCGGAGGAATTCCGGGCCCGGCTCCGGGAGGTAGCGGCCCTCTATGAGCGTCCACAATAAGTATATGCCGTGAAATAAAAGATAAAAGGGGAAAACCTGCTCAAAATATTGCAGATCGTGCCATCACGCATCAAAACCGCCGCCGGGAGAGCGCTGACCCTCCCGGCGGCGGTTTATTTTTCCCGCGGACGGGCCATAC
>CAKUKL010000050.1 GCA_934662925.1 uncultured Oscillospiraceae bacterium
TCGTTGAGGTTGACGCTGAAGGCGAGGTCGTTGTAGCTGGTGCCCTCGCCGGTCATGGCGGCGGCCATGAGCACGTCGATGACGGCGCAGTCGGAGGTGCCGGCGGACACCTCCATGAGGGCGCTGGCCTGAGACTGAACGGGGACGGTGGACGCGCCGAGGGCCTCGGCGGCGTCCTCACCGGCGGAGCCGGATTCCACAGCCACGTTCAGGCCCTCCAGAGAGGTAAGACCCTCGAAATCGGCGGCCTTCTCGGCGGGGTAGACCAGCACCTGATAGTTGGTGCAGTAAGCGTTGGAGGTGCCCATGGCGGACTTGACCTCGTCGGTGAGGGTCATGCCGTTCCAGACGCAGTCGATGGCGCTGGACTCCAGCTCCTCCACCTTGTAGTCCCAAGTGATCTCCACGAACTCGGCGGTGACGCCCAGGCTCTCGGCAAAGGCCTTGGCAAGGTCGGCGTCAAAGCCGATCCACTCGTCGCTGCCCTCGGCCTTGTAGTCCATGGGGTCGAAGTAGGTCACGCCCACCACGAGGGTGCCCTTGTTCTGGACGTAGGCGGTGTCGCTGTCGCTGCCGCTGCCGCTGTTGTCGGTGGGCTCGGCGCTCTGGCTGTCAGAGGGCTGGTCGGCGGAGGGCTGGGCGCTCCCGCCCACGTCCGCGCTGTTGTCTTTCGCGCCGCAGGCGCACAGAGCCAGCGCCATACTCAGCGCCAGCAGCATTGCAAGGATCTTTTTCATTCTGTATTTCCTCCTTATCCGCGGACCTCTCCGCCCGCGGCTGAGGCCGGATCTGCCCGGCCCGCTTTCTATTTTACTTTAGCATGATAGCATGTTAGATTGATAATGTAAATACTTTTTTGCCGGCTAACTAACTTTTCATACACATTGACAAATTTCACGCTCTTGTCACCGGATTTCTTTCATGCTAAAATAAATATATCTGCAAAAGATATACTGTTTTTTGGAGGAGCAATCTACTATGGCTTACAAAATCCTTGCGATCAACCCCGGTTCCACCTCCACCAAGATCGCCGTGTTTGAAGGCGACAAAGAGGTCTTTAAGAAGAACGTCGTCCACGAGGCTTCCGACCTTGCGAAGTACGCCACCGTGGCCGACCAGCTGGACTACCGTGTTGAGACCATCCTGAAGGTCTGCGCCGAGCAGGGCGTGGATCTGGGCAGCTGCGACGCCTTCGTGGGCCGCGGCGGCGGTCTGAACTCCTGCCCCGGCGGCACCTATGAGGTCAACGCCAAGATGCTGGAGCATGCCAAGCGCGGCGGCGGCAACCATCCCGCCTCTCTGGGCTGCCAGATCGCCCGGAAGTTCGCAGACCAGTACGGCAAGCGCGCCTTCATCGTCAACGCCCCCGACACCGACGAGCTGCAGGATGTGGCCCGGGTCACCGGCCTCCACGACGTGTTCCGCACCGCTTCCATCCACGCCCTGAACCAGAAGGAGACCGCCATCCGCGTGGCCCGGGATTTGGGCAAGACCTATGAAGAGGCCAACTTCATCGTCTGCCACATCGGCGGCGGCGTGTCCGTCACCGCCCACTGCCACGGCAGGATGATCGACTCCAACGGCATCCTCAACGGCGAGGGTCCCATGGCGCCCACCCGTTCCGGCGCGCTGCCCGCAGTGGAGGTCATGAACCTGTGCTACTCCGGCAAGTGGACCCGGGACGAGATGTACAAGCGCCTGACCAAGTCCGGCGGCTTCGTGGATCATCTGGGCACCTCCGACGCCATCGAGGTCAACGAGATGATCGCCAAGGGCGACAAGTACGCCAAGCTCATTTACGACGCTTTCCAGTACCAGATCGCCAAGGAAGTGGGCGCAATGGCCGTGGTCCTCAAGGGCAAGGTGGACGCCATCATCCTCACCGGCGGCATCTCCCACGACAAGGCTCTGGTGGCCAACCTCACCGAGCAGGTGGGCTGGATCGCTCCCATCGAGGTCCGCGCCGGCGAGTTCGAGATGGAAGCGCTGGCCGCAGGCGGCTCCCGTGTTCTGGCCGGCGAGGAGCAGCCCCGGGTCTATACCGGCGAGAAGGTCTTTACCAACTTCGACTATCTGAAGAATTGAGTCTCGTTTCTGCCCCGGCAAAACCATATTCATAACATTTAAGGAGGCGTTTCCCATGAGTTATAAAATTTTTGCCCTGAACCCCGGTTCCACGTCCACCAAGCTGGCTATGTTTGAAGACGACAAACCGGTTTTCATCACCAAGGCCATCCACACCGCCGATGAGCTGGCCAAGTACCCCAAGATCGCCGATCAGTTCGCCTATCGCCGTGACACTATTCTGGCCGCCGTGGCCAAGGAGGGTGCCACGCTGGAGGGCGTGGACTGCTTCGTGGCCCGCTGCGGCGGTCTCCAGCCCTGCGAGGGCGGCGTGTACGCCGTCACCGACAAGGTAGTGGAGGACTGCTTCTCCGGCTACACCATTCACCCCGCCATTCTGGGCGGCAAGCTGGCCAAGTCCTTTGCCGAGGAGTTCGGCGGCAAGGCCCTGCTCCTGAACCCGCCCGATACCGACGAGTTCCAGGATGTGGCCCGGGTCACCGGCCTCCACGATGTGTACCGCACCAGCAACGTCCATATGCTCAACCAGAAGGAGACCGCCATCCGCGCGGCCGCCGAGATGGGCAAGAAATATGAGGACTGCAACTTCGTCGTGGCCCACATCGGCGGCGGCGTGTCCGTCACCGCTCATCGGAAGGGCAAGGCGGTGGACTCCAACTCCATCATCATGGGCGAAGGCCCCATCACCCCCACCCGGGCCGGCGCTCTGCCCACCGTCCCGTTCATGGATCTGTGCTACTCCGGCAAGTGGACCCGGGACGAGATGTACGACCGGCTGAACAAGTCCGGCGGCTTCGTGGACCTGCTGGGTACCTCCGAAGCCACCGATGTCACCGCCATGATCGACGACGGCAACAAGTACGCCGAGCTGGTGTACAATGCCTTTATTTACCAGATCGGAAAGGGGATCGGCGCCATGGCCGCAGTGCTCCACTTCGACGTGGACGCCATCCTGCTGGGCGGCGGCATCGTCCATGACAAGCGGGTGGTGAACGGGCTGACCGCCATGTGCGGCAAGATCGCCCCCATCCGCGCCTACCCCGGCGAGTTCGAGATGGAGGCGCTGGCCGCCGGTGCCCTCCGTGCCCTCCGCGGTGAGGAGCCCATCAAGACCTACACCGGCGTGAACGTGTTCCAGGGGTTCGAACACCTGAAGCCGTAAGCTCCCAATGACATAAAAAACGCCCCGTTTCCGCGTGAAACGGGGCGTTTTCGTTTTGCTTGCTTACTTTCCCGCCAGCGGGAGATACACCGTCATGGTGGTGCCGGAGCCCACCACGCTGGCCAGCTTGATCTCGCCGCCGTACAGAGCCACAATATGCTTGACGATGGCAAGGCCCAGCCCCGTGCCGCCTGCGGCCCGGCTGCGGCCCTTGTCCACCCGGTAGAACCGCTCGAACACCCGGCTCTGGCTCTCGGGCGGGATGCCGATGCCGGTGTCCGCCACGGTGAACACCGCACGGCCGTCCTCCGTCTCCAGCGTGACGGACACCCGGCCGCCGGGCTTGTTGTACTTCACGGCGTTTTCCATCAGGTTCAGCGCCACCTCCCGGAAGCGGTCCGCGCCGATGGCTCCCTCTGTCTTTTCGCCGGAGACGGTCAGGGTGACGCCCGCCTTGTCCGCCACCGGCTCGAGGAATTTCTCCACATCCCGGATCACGGTCATCAGGTCGCACTGCTCTCCGGGCAGGGCCCCGGCTACCGTCTCCAGTTCCGAGACCTGTAAAATATCGTCCACCAGCTTGGTCAGCCGGTCCACCTCCACCGAGATCATGGCGAGGAATCGTTTCTGATCCTCCGGGTCCTTCACCATGCCGGAGGCCATCATGTCGGTGAAGCCCTTGATGGAGGTCAGGGGGGTTTTCAGCTCGTGGGTGACGTTGGCGGTAAACTCGCTGCGGGCGTTTTGCAGCGTCTCGTCCACCTGACGGACGGCCACCTCCGCCTCCTCCACCGGTTTCGCGGTGGTGACGGCCAGCTTCCGGGCCAGCACCAGCGCCAGAACCAGCGCCGCCGCGGCGGCCAGCACCAGTCCCGCCGACGCCTGCGCCACCAGTCCGTTGATGGACGAGAGCGTCATGGCCGCCCGACCCACCCGGCCGTCGGTAAAGGTCCGGGCTACGTACAGCAGCGTCTCCCCGGTGGTGGCGGAGCGGCGCACGTCTTCGCCGGAGCCGCCGGCAAGGGCCTGCTCCACCTCCGGGCGGTCAGAGTGGTCGTCCCCGGCCCCAGCGGTGTCGCCCAGCACGGTGCCGTCTGCCGAGACGATGGTGAGCCGCTTGTCCGGCGCGGCTTTGGAGAACTGGGCCAGCAGGGCCTCGGTGTCCGTTTCCTCCCCCTCCGCGTCCATGAGGGCCAGAAGCTCGGTCAGTGTCTGCCGGGCGGCGGACAGCTCCCGCCGCCGGAAGGCCCAGATACCCACCACGGAGGAGATGATCACCGCCAGCGCGGCGATCAGGAAGATGGACGCAGTCAGTTTTTTTCTCATATGTATCACTCCATCTTGTAGCCCACGGAGCGCACGGTGGTGATGTAGCCGTCGCCCAGCTTCTGCCGCAGGGCCTTGATGTGCATGTCCACGGTGCGGGTCTCGCCCACGAAGTCGTAGTCCCAGACGGCGGACAGGATCTCATCCCGGGTGAGGACGGTGCCCTGACGGGTCACCAGCAGCCGCAGCAGCTCGAATTCCTTGAAGGTCAGGGGGATGTTCTCGCCGTTCCGCGTCACCGTCCGCCCGGCGGTGTCGATGACCAGATCCCGGTAGCGCAGCACCGGGTCCGCCTGCCCCGTTCGGCGGAGGACGGCGTTGACCCGGGCCTGAAGCTCCATGACGCCGAAGGGCTTGGTGATGTAGTCGTCCGCCCCGGCGTCCAGCCCGGTGACCTTGTCCATCTCCGTCTGGCGGGCGGTGAGCATGATGATGGGCAGATGGGCCGTCTCCGGCGCGGCCCGGAGCCGCCGGACAATCTCCAGCCCGTCCATGCCGGGCAGCATCACGTCCAGCAGGGCAAGGCCGCACTGGGGCTTCGCGGCAAAGAAGTCCTCGCCGCTCTCGTAGGCGAACACCTCGTTGCCCATGGATTTGAAATAGTATTCCAACATGGCGCGGATGGAGGGATCGTCCTCCACCAGAGCGATTTTCAGTGACATGGAAGTCCTCCTTTTCGCAAAGCCGTGCGGCTTTGCAGATTCGCTTTTTTGAGTTTGCCGGAAGCTCCGGCGAGGGAACAGGTTTCGCCTGACGGCGACCTTCTTTCGTATTCTCCCGTCCACCCCGTAGGGCGGAAAGGGTTTCCGGGAAAACTGGTTTTCCCGGAAGGCGCGCCGCGTCAGCGGCTTTGGCATTTCCGCAGAAATGCCCGCGCCTAATGCTCCGCTGGGGTGACTTTCTGTACGCACAGAAAGTTACCAAAGAAGCGCACAGGGGATTATCCCCTGTGTACCCCTCGAAGGGGTCTGGAGCGATTTTGTTATTGCGATGCCGCAGAAATTCTGCGACTCCTTTAGTAAGACAACGGTCCTTCTCTTTCCGCTGCCGCTGCGCTGGTGCTGACTTGCGATATAGGCGCTCAATAGCGCTGCCGTAGCAACAGACAAGTTTGCAGAGCAGGCGCCCACAGATGGCCGTACTGACTATAACGACCGCCATTGGAGCGGCAGCGATAAACAGCGGCTTCGCGTGTCGGCTTACCTCGCGCCGGAAATAGACGGACGCACTGCTTGATTGCGCCCCCCGTAAAAAATGGGGTTTTCAGGGGGAAAATACTATGAGCGAGGGCGCGAACTTCAGCGCCCAAAGTCGAATCCGTATTTTCCCCCTGAACCTGTTTTTGGTTACTTTTTGCAGGAGCAAAAAGTAACTCGCCGTCAGGCGAAACCTGACGCTTCGCGTCCGCGGAGGACGCTCAAGGTCCTTCGTCGGACTCCCGGCGAATACGGGAGAATGTGATTCAAAGGTTTTGCCTTTGACTTACAGTTCCCCGGTAACGCAGAATATCGCCCACTTGGCGATATTCACCGCATGATCGGCGATACGCTCCAGATACTTCGCAATGATGATGAGGTCCACGGCGTTGCCGGAGTGGTCCTCCTGCCGGGCGATGCGCTCGGTCAGCTCCCGCTTGACCTTGACGAACAGGTCGTCCACCACGTCGTCCAGATTGATGACGGCGTGGGCGGTGTTCTCGTCCCGGTCGGCAAAGGCCGCAATGGCCTGCCGCACCATCAGCCCCGCCTGGCGGCTCATGGTGGCGATGTCCTCGGGTACCTCGTTCTGCTTACCGTCGGCCAGCAGGAGGGCGATCTCGGCGATGTTGGCCGCCTGATCGCCGATACGCTGCAGGTCGGTGACCATCTTCATGGCGGAGGAGATGGTGCGCAGGTCCCGGGCCACCGGCTGCTGCCGCATGAGCAGGGACATGCAGTGGTTCTCGATGTCCCGCTCCTGCTGGTCCATGGAGGCGGTCAGGTCGATGGTGGCCTTTGCCCCGGCCTCGTCCCCGCTGGACAGGGAGGACGTGACCTGATCGATGGCGTCCCGGGCGGTGCCCGCCATGGCGGTCAGCTCCCGGCCCAGCTCCAGCAGCTCGGCGTCAAATGTTTTTCTCATAACAGCAGTCCTCCCTTATCCGAATCGTCCCGTGATGTAATCTTCCGTGCGCTTGTCCCTGGGCACGGAGAACAGCTTCTCCGTGTCGTCATCCTCCACCAGCTCGCCGTGAAGGAAGAAGGCGCACCGGTCGGAGATCCGGGTGGCCTGCTGCATGTTATGGGTTACAATCACTATTGTATAGTTTTTTTTCAAATCTGCAATCAAATCTTCGATTTTTGCCGTAGAAATTGGATCCAGAGCGGAGGTGGCCTCGTCCATGAGCACCACGTCCGGTTCCACCGCCAGCGCCCGGGCGATGCAGATGCGCTGCTGCTGGCCGCCGGACAGGGACAGGGCGGACTTTTTCAGCCGGTCCTTCACCTCGTCCCAGATGGCCGCGCCCCGGAGGGAGCGCTCCACGATCTCGTCCAGCTCCTTTTTGCCCCGGATGCCGTGGGTCCGGGGGCCGTAGGCGATGTTGTCGTAAATGGACATGGGGAAGGGATTGGGCTTCTGGAACACCATGCCCACGTGGCGGCGCAGCCACGTCACGTCCACCTGCGGGTCGTAGATGTTCTGGCCCCGGTACATCACCTCGCCCTCGATGCGCACGCCGGGAATCAGATCGTTCATCCGGTCCAGCGTCTTGAGAAAGGTGGATTTGCCGCAGCCCGACGGGCCGATGAGGGCGGTGACCTGATGCTCCGGCATGACGAGGGACACGTCCTTCAGGGCGTGGTTCTGGCCGTACCAGAGGTTCAGCTTGTTTGTCTCTAAAATCGCGTCCATGGCGTCGCGCTCCTTTAATTCTTCTTGAGTTTCCGGCCCACCAGCATGGCGGACAGGTTGATGATCAGGGTGATGATCATCAGAATGGCGGCGATGGCCAGCGCCACCCGCACGTTGGCGTACTCCGTGGCGTAGAGGTAGAGGGTCACGCTCAGGGTGCCGGAGGGGGCGTGGAGGGCCTTGAGGAAGCCGTTGAGGGTGACGCCCATGCCCGCGGTGAACAGCAGGGCGGCGGACTCGCCCACGATGCGGCCCACGGCCAGAATGCAGCCGGTGACGATGCCGTCCACGGCGTTGGGCAGCACCACGGTGCGCACCATCCGCCACTTGCCCGCGCCCAGCCCCAGTGCGCCCTCCCGGTAGGACTGGGGGACGGTCTTGAGGGACTCCTGGGTGGTGCGGACGATGGTGGGCAGGATCATCACCACCAGCGTCAGGCCGCCGGCCAGGATGCCGGTGCCCATGCCGCACAGCTGGACGAACACCAGCATGCCCACAAGGCCGAAGATGATGGAGGGGATGCCGGTGAGGGTCTCGGTGGCGAACTCAATGACCGCCACCAGCTTCCGGTTCTCGGCGTACTCCGTCAGATAGATGGCCGCACCCACGCCGAGGGGCAGGACGATGATCATGGCCAGAAAAATGATATACAGCGTGTTAAGAATGTTTGGGAAGATACCGTCTGTATTGTTGATGTAGCTGCGCTGGCTGGTGAGGAACTCCCAGTTGATGCCGCTCAGCCCCCGGTAAAAGACGTAAATGATGAGGAATGCCAGCAGGGCGCAGGTCAGGATGCCGCAGAAGTACAGCAGGGCTTTCAGCCCCCGGTCGTAAATGCGGCGTCTGAGGGAAAGATGTTCCATGGCGTTAACCCTCCTTCTTCCGCTTGATGAATACGTTCAGGAACACATTGATGAGGATGATGAAGAGAAACAGCACAAGGCCGATGGAGAACAGCGACTGCTTCCACAGGGATCCCACCGGAGCGTAGTTCATCTCGGAGGCGATGGCGGTGGTGAGGAAGCGCACGGGGGTGAACAGGCCGCCGGGCATGTTGGCCACGTTGCCGGACACCATGATGATGGCCATGGCCTCGCCGATGGCCCGGCCCACGCCCAGCACGATGGCGGTGGCGACGCCGGAGCGGGCGGCGGGGAGGGACACCCGGAAGATGGTCTCGATATGGGTGGCGCCCAGCGCGAGGCTGGCCTCCTCATACTCCTTGGGCACCGCCCGGAGAGAGGTCTCCGCCACGTTGATGATGGACGGCAGGATCATAATGGCCAGCACGATGATGGCGGACAGCAGGTT
>CAKUKL010000051.1 GCA_934662925.1 uncultured Oscillospiraceae bacterium
CTCGCACAGCTCAAGGCGGGTCTGGGGGGCTATCATCAGCATGGAACAGCTCTCCGGCAGGTCCTGATACAGCTCCTCGCAGTTCTCGTCCGGCAGCTTGAAGCCGCAGACGACGATGCTCAGCCGCTGCTTGTGCACCACGCGCTTGACCTCTGCCGCGCTGCGGCAGATCAGGCAGGACGCCGCTCCCCCGCTCTCGATGATCTCGCGGATCTTGGCGCTGTTTGACTCACTTTCAAAGGCTACGATTACTTTCTGCAAGATCCTCCACACTCCTCCGGCGAAGATTTTCGATCAGAGCGGGTCAGGATCAATAGTTGATCATGTACTTGTCGCGCTCCCAGCTGGAGACGCGGGTACGGTACTCATCCCACTCGGCTTCCTTACCGGCAATGTACTGGCTGGAGACGTGCTCGCCCAGCGTAGCCATGACCAGCTTATCCTTCTTCATGCACACCAGAGCCTCCTCCAGAGAGCCGGGCAGGGCCTCGATGCCGCGGCGCTTGCGGGTGGCGGGAGTCATGGCGAAGATGTTGTCGGTGATCTCAGCGGGCGGAACCATGCCCTTCTCGATACCGTCCAGACCGGCGGCAAGACAGACAGCCAGAGACAGGTAGGGGTTGCAGGCGGGATCGGGGCAGCGCAGCTCCACGCGGGTGGACTGGCCGCGGGCGGCGGGGATACGGATCAGCGCGGAGCGGTTGGAGGCGGACCACGCCATGTAGCAGGGGGCCTCGTAGCCGGGTACCAGACGCTTGTAGGAGTTGACCAGCGGGTTGGTAATGGCGGCCATGCCCTTCATGTGGGCCAGAATGCCGGCGATGAAGGAATAGGCCTCCTTGGACAGCTTCTTGTCGCCGTTCTCATCATAGAACACGTTCTTGCCGTTGCGGAACAGGGACATGTTGGTGTGCATGCCGGAGCCGTTGATGCCGAAGATGGGCTTGGGCATGAAGGTGGCGTGCAGGCCGTTCTTCTGGGCCAGCGTCTTGACCGCCAGCTTGAAGGTCATGATCTTGTCGGCGCACTCCAGCGCGGGGGCGTACTTGAAGTCGATCTCGTGCTGGCCCTGAGCCACCTCGTGGTGAGAGGCCTCGATCTCATAGCCCATCTGCTCCAGCGCAAGGCAGATCTCCCGGCGGGTGGACTCGCCATGGTCCAGAGGGCCAAGGTCAAAGTAGCCGGCCTCGTCGTTGGTCTTGGTGGTGGGCTTGCCCTCCTCGTCGGTCTGGAACAGGAAGAATTCCGCCTCGGGGCCGACGTTGAAGGCGTCATAGCCCATGGCCTTGGCCTTCTCCAGCACACGCTTGAGCACGCCGCGGGGGTCGCCCACGAAGGGAGTGCCGTCGGGGTTATGGATGTCGCAGATCAGGCGGGCGACCTTGCCGTGCTGGGGACGCCACGGGAACACTACGAAGCTGTCCAGATCGGGATAGAGGTACTGGTCGGACTCATTGATGCGGACAAAGCCCTCGATGGAGGAGCCGTCCAGCATGATCTGGTTGTTGACGGCTTTCTCGATCTGGGAAGCGGTAATGGCCACGTTCTTCAGCTGGCCGAAAATGTCAGTAAACTGCATCCGGATGAACTTGATGTCTTCCTCTTTCACGATGCGAATGATGTCTTCCTTGGTGTAACCCATATGAATATCCCCTTTCAATATAGTTGGGTATGCTTACGAAACTGTGATGCTGCTCAGGTGTGACAAAGGCGTTCTGACCCGCCGGGATCGGAACGCCTTTGTCCTCCTGTTTTCTGACGTCAGTATAGCCGCCTAACGCCATTTTGTCAACACATTTTTGCATGGATGCAGATTTTTATCTCATTTTTCGCGTTTCGCATAGCTCGATATTCCGTTTTTGTGATTTTCGTCAAATTTGAAGCAGACAAAAAAGCGCCGGGCGCGGGCCCGGCGCTTTTCCCTGTTCAGTTCCGCTCCGCTTCCTCCACCGGAAGGGGGTAATGCTCGGTAAAGCAGCCGTCGCAGAAGCCGCAGCGGCACTCCGGCGCGATCTTCCGCAGGCTGTCCACCGACAGAAAGCCCAGACTGTCCGCGCCGATGAGCTCCCGCATCTCGTCCAGCGTGTGGTTGCAGGCCATCAGCTCCTGTTTGGATGGGATGTCCGTGCCGAAATAGCAGGGGGCGATGAACATGGGCGCGGAGGACAGCATGTGGACCTCCTTCGCCCCGGCGTCCCGCAGCAGGCGCACCAGCTGGTTGGACGTGGTGCCCCGGACGATGGAGTCGTCGATGACCACCACCCGCTTGCCCGCGATGGTGGAGCGCAGAGGGTTGAGCTTGAGCTTCACCGCCTGCTCCCGGTTGGCCTGCCCGGGCTGGATAAAGGTACGGCCGATGTAGCGGTTCTTGATCAGGCCGTCGTTATAAGGGATGCCGGACTCCATGGCGTAGCCCTTGGCGGCGTTCAGGCCGGAATCGGGCACGCCGATGACCACATCCGCCTCCACCGGATGCTCTTTGGCCAGACAGCGTCCGGCCAGAATACGGGCGTCGTGGACGGACTGGCCGTCGATGATGCTGTCCGGACGGGCAAAGTAAAGGTACTCGAAAATGCACAGGCTGGTCTTTTCCGTGCCGCAGCAGTCCCGGATGGACTGAAGCTCGCCGTTCAGATCGACGTACACCACCTCGCCCGGCTCCACGTCCCGGACAAAGACGGCCCCCACGCAGTCCAGCGCGCAGGACTCGGAGGCGAAGATCCACGCGTCCCCCCGCTTGCCGATGCACAGAGGCCGGAAGCCCCACGGATCCCGGGCGGCGATGAGCTTCCGGGAGCTCATGACCACCAGCGAGAAGGCCCCCCGGAGCTGGTGGATGGCGTTGGCCACCGCCCGCTCAATGGAGCCGCACAGCAGGCGCTCCTGAGCGATGATGTACGCGATGATCTCCGAATCTGTGGTGGTGTGAAAAATGGCCCCCCGGTACTCGTAGTGGCGGCGAAGGTTATCCACGTTCACCAGATTGCCGTTGTGGGCCACCGCGAAGGTACCCTTGACGTAGGACAGCGTCAGCGGCTGGGCGTTCTCCAGCTTGGAGCCGCCAGTGGTGGAGTAGCGCACATGGCCCACCGCCATGGTGCCGCCCAGCTCGTCCAGAACCGGGGCGGAAAACACGTCGCCCACCAGTCCCACGTCCTTGTGGCAGCGCATTTCCAGCCCGTTCATGGCCGCGATGCCGCAGGCCTCCTGCCCCCGGTGCTGGAGGGCGTACAGCCCGTAGTAGGTCGTCCGGGCACAGTCCCCCGCCGGATCGTAAATGCCGAATACGCCGCATTCTTCGTGAATCGCCATGCTCTTCCATCCTCTCATGAGCCTCCGCCTTCCCCCGTTGGACTGCCTGCGGCTCCTGAGGAACGCCCCCATTGGCGCCCCGTAAAAAAGATATTTTTATTTTAGTGCCTGATTTCCAAAAAAAACGCCGTTTTTATGGAATTACACGGCATACGCCGTGTGAATAAACCGCAAAGCGGTTGATTCAGCAGACATTATTATAAAACAGCGGAACACGGATTTCAATGCGTCATCCCGCCAGATATTTTTTCCCGCCGCCCGCCGTTCTCCGTCAAAACAGGGGACGGAAAAACGCGCCCGGCGGCCATCCGGCCCCGGACGCGTCTCATTCAGATGTATCCCATGGTGCGGACGACGTACAGCCAAGCCGTCAGGGTGAATGCGGACAGGAAGGTGGTGAGCATCACAGTGCTGCTGCTCAGCGTCCCCTCGTAGCCCATGTTCTTCGCCATGACATAGCAGCTCACCGTGGTGGCCGCGCCCAGCATGACCAGAATGGCCACCAGCTTGTCCTCCCGGAAGCCCAGCGCGATGGCGATGGGCAGGAAGATGGCCGTAAACACCACGAGCTTGAGGGCCGTGCAGGCCAGCGCGCTCTTCAGCGCTCCGGTGGCCTTCTTCACGTCGAAGGACGCGCCCATGGCGATGAGACCCAGCGGCGTGGCCGTGGCCGACAGGCTGGACACCGTCTTGGCCAGAATGGGCGGCTGCGGGATCTTCAGCACCGACCACAGACAGCCCACGGCGATGCCGAGGATAATAGGGTTGGTGACCACGCCAATGAGGGTCCTCTTCGCCAGCGCCCTTCCGTCGCTCCCCTGCCCCGGCCGCATGAGGTTCAGCACCGCCACCGCCGCCACGTTGTAGAGCGGCACCGCGCCGATCATCATCAGCGGGGCGGCCCCCGCGCTGCCGTAAAGGTTCTCCATCAGGGCCACGCCCAGAAGGGCGGCGCTGCTGCGGTAGGACGCCTGAACGAACTCTCCCCGGGCGGTTTTCTCCCTCATGGCCAGCGACGCCAGCAGGGCGATGAGGATGCTCCCCGCCGTGGCCAGCAGGCAGAACAGCACAAAGCGCCCATCCCATGCGGAAGCGAAGTCCGACTCGGACATATTGTGGAACAGCAGCACCGGCAGAGAGATCTGAAACACGAAGCTGTTTAGCTTTCCGGCAAACTCCTCGCTGACCGCGCCGATTCGCCGGAGAAAATACCCCGCTACCATGAGCAGAAACACCGGCATGGTGGCGTTCAGACAGAAAACAAGATTGTCCACGAACGTTCCACCCTCTTTAACGGTCCCGCCGGTTCAGGATGAACCGGGCCGTGACCTTTTCCTCGCCCTCCTCCGGCTCCCAGTGGCGGGCCACCACGATCACCGACGCCAGAATGCACCCCAGCGACACCGGGGTGCCGAACATCCAAACCGCGATGCCCATGCCGAAGCACAGGAACGCGATGATGGAGCGGCAGCGGTTGGGCTTTACCTTTAAGATCAGCGTGAAGAACAGATAGCTGGACGCCAGCAGCGCCAGCGGCAGCCACATGGGCAGCAGCCCCGCCGTCACGCCGAAGGTGACGGTGATGGCCTTGCCGCCGTTGAAGCGGCGGAAGATGGAAAAGGCGTGCCCCGCCACCGGGGCGGCCAGCACCAGCGCGAAGGGCCACTGGCCCGGGTCCACCATGTGGACAGCCAGCAGCACCGGCAGCGCCCCCTTCAGGAGATCGCACACCAGCGCTGTCAGGCCGATGGGCTTGCCCGCATGCGCGACGCAGTTGAACACGCCGGGGTTGCCGTCGGCGGCGTCAGCGGTGATGTCGATGCCTCGCAGCCACAGCGGCAGATAGTAGGCGTACAGCACGCTGCCGGACAGATAGCCCAGCACCGCGAAAAACAGGTAATTCATCTCAATCCTTCGCCTCTTTCACATGCTGCTCCAGAAAGATCACCGTCTGCTCCGCCGCGTCGGAGGCCACCTGATGCCGCTGGGCCTCCATCATCCGGGCGCAGCGCTCCGGGTCGCTCAGCAGCCGCCAGCCCTTTACCGCCTGGGCAAGCACGCTCCGGGCGGAGACGCTCATACCGTGCTGGGTGAACAGCTGGCGGTTCCGTGTCTCGCAGCCGGGGATGGGCTTCATGTGCACCATGGGCACGCCCATGACCGCGCCCTCGGTGGACGTGATGCCGCCGGGCTTGGTGTAGAGCAGGTCGCAGGCCTCCATATACCGGGCCACCTGATCGGTGTGCCCCACCACGCTGACCCGGGGCTCGTTCCCGAACTTGTGCCGCATGGAATCGTATAGTTTTTCGTTGGAACCGCACACCGCGGCGATGCGGACGTCCTTCGGCGTCAGATACAGCAGGCACCGGGTGAGCTGGGTGATGTGCCCGGCTCCCATGCTGCCGCCCATGACGAGGATGAGGGGCCCGTCTGCCGGAAGGCCCAGCAGCTTCCGGCTCTCTTCCCGGCCCAGCCGCCGCTGGAAGCCCTCTGACACAGGGATGCCCATGGGCACCAGCTTTTCCCGGGCAATGCCCCGGCGTGCGAATTCGTCCAGACACAGGGCGCTGGGGATCAGGGTATAGTCGCAGTCCTCTTCCTCAAAAAACGGCGTGCAGGTGTAGTCCGTGGCCACCGCCACCGTCAGCGGGAGGGCCATGCCCCGCCGCTTCATCTCCGTCAGCGCCATGGCCGGGAAGGTGTGGGGGGCGACGATGGCGTCACAGGGGTGCTCCGCCAGATATTTTTCCAGATCGGGGATGACCTGAGCGCAGGCGGCGTACACCGGCGACCGGACACCCAGAAAATGCTCCGCCGTGCTCACCGCCCGGCCCACCTCGTAGGTGACGCCGAATACGGCGGGCGCATTCTTCACCACGCCCACGTAAGCTCCGCTCACCAGCTGGGAAACCTTCTCCCCCGCCAGCGCGAGGAAGTCGATCCGCTCCCCCGTGTGGCCCCGGGCTTCCAGCGCCTCCACCACGGCGGAGCCGGCGGAATTATGCCCTCCGCCGGTGTTGCAGGACAAAACCAGTACGTGCATCGTTTCACTCCTTTTTGATGACGCGTCATTATACACCATCTTCCCGGTGAAATCAACCGGAGAGTCTCCCACCGAAATCTCCACAGACACAAAAAATCGCTCTATTCTGTGACGAATAGAGCGATTCTGGTTGGCAGCGGATGAAGGATTCGAACCCTCACAAACAGAGTCAGAGTCTGGTGTGCTACCTTTACACTAATCCGCTATATGTGCCCGCTGTTGCAGGCGCAGGTATTATTATAGCAAATGAAACGCATTTGTCAACACAAAATTTCAGAAAAATCAAATTTTTTTATTCCTGCGTTCCCCTGCCCGGCCCGAGCGCCCGCACCCCTATAAAAAACACGCCGGGAGAAACGTTTCCGTCTCTCCCGGCGCACTTTTCCGCGTCAGGCGTAGAACGCGTGGCCGCCGATGGTGGCCACATAGGACCGGTTCTTGGATGCATAGCAGCTCAGGCCGGCCCGGTTGAAGAACAGCACGTTGTCCAGCGCCTCGGCGCCGTCCATCGCCAGCTTGGCGGCGATGACGCTCTCCGCATTGGGCTCCCGGTAAATGGAGCCGCTGGAGGCGGGGCCGAACTGGTTCTTCTGGAAGATCACATCGTAAACGGTGTCAGGGAACCGGCTATTGTATACCCGGTTGAGCACCACATTTGCGACGGCGATCTTGCCGGTCAGGGGCTGGTTGCCGCTCTCGCAGAACACGATGCGGGACAGCCAGTAGAGATCGTCGGCGTTGTAGTAGGACGTGCCGTCCTCCAGATAGCCGATCTCCGCGCTGCGGGTCAGGTGGACAAGTCCGGTGTCCGCGTCGTACTCAGCGGTCAGGTTCATGGCCTCCGCCACCACACGGATGGGGACGGCCACCGCGCCGTTAAGACGGATCACCGCGTCTTCCACATAAAGATAACGGTCGTTGGCGACAACGTAACGCTGTCCCGCCTGTGCCGTCATCGTCAGGGTATCCAGCACCTCTGTCACGGCTTCGCCCTCCACGAGGGTCTCCTCTTCCCCATCGGCCGGGACAACAGCTTCCGTTACCACCGAGGCTTCCGCCGTCACGGTGGCAGTCCCGTAGCCGTCATCCTCTACGATGGCCGTACTGTCAATCAGGGGCAGTATGGAACTCAGGGTCACGTAGTACGTGCCGTTGATGCTCTGAGCGTCCACATGCTCAAGAGGCTCGCCGTCCAGATAGAATACCGCTGTCGGTTCGGTCTGCTCAAGGAGCACTTCCGAGGTATCCGGCTCCCCCTCCGGCAGCGCTTCCGCGGCGTAAGCCGCCGTTGCCAGAGGTGCAATCAGACCGAAGGCCAGCATCATACTGGCGATACGAATCTTCATTGAATCTCTCCTTGTTGCAATTTGTTATCAAATTGTAACCACATTGTAACCGATTTTAAACCCTTTTGCAAGAATTTAGCCTTGTGCATGTCGTCTAAAATTCGGTTTACCATATCAGCAAGTCAATATATGATATCCACAATTTTACTGGTAAAACCAGTGGCAGCCGATGGTTTCCACAAATTTTTTATTGCTCATGATCCAGTGGTTTTGAGTCAGCTCCGGGGCCAGAAAATAGAGGCTCTCCCCCGCCGCCCGGGCCCCCTGAAGGCAGAGCTGAGCGGCGAGGACGCTCTCCTCCGTGGGCTCGTCGTGGATGGTTTTGTTGCGCACCGGCTCGAACTGGCCGCCCCAGCGGCTGTCGAAGATCACGCCGTAGATCGTGTCCGGGAACTTGCTGCTGGCCACCCGGTTGAGCACCACCGTACCCACCGCGATCTTGCCCCGCAGGGACTCGCCCCGGCTCTCCGCCGAGATGATCCGGGAGAGCCAGTACAGGTCGTCCGCGCTGTACTCCGGGGACTTCGGCGTGCCGTCTCCGGTGGTCAGAACGGCGGCATTCGCCGCGGCGTCCCACTCCACCGTGCCGCCCAGCGCCGCCGCCAGCGGCCGCAGCGCTACCAGCACCGAGCCGTCCGCCGCCCGGACGCCGCTCTTCACATAGATGTACCGGCCGTTCACCTGAATGTAATCGTCTCCCGGCCGCGCGGTCAGGGACGCCTTTTTCGTGTTCACCACCGCCTGACCTCCGGTCCACTCCACCTGCGCGGAGCTGTCCAGCATGGCGGCCACAGACCGCAGGGAGACGTATGTGGTGTTTTCGATGAGGGTGGTCCTGGCCTCCGCCGTTCTGTCCCTGCCGTTGACCTTCAGGGAAAGAGCGGAAGAGGGCAGGATCATCGCCGCAGTCACAGCCCCGGCCAACAAAAGTGTTCGCAGTT
>CAKUKL010000052.1 GCA_934662925.1 uncultured Oscillospiraceae bacterium
GTAGTAGATCTTGATGTACCGGCCCATCTCGTCGCAGCAGTACTCGCCCATGACGTACACGTCCTCCCCGGCCTCCGGGTCGGGCAGGGCGTCCTCCAGCAGCACCACGCCGCCGTTGAGCCACGCGAACAGCTCCATGGGGATCTGCTCGTAATAGTCGTCCAGAATTTCGTTTACTTCGTCGATGCTCAGCATCATGTCAATCGTCTCCAATCAAAGAAATCGTCACCGTCCGGCAGTAGGAACGGTCCTCCTCCGGGCCGGAGCCCTCCCGGACCCAGCCCAGACCGTCAAAGCCGGTGCATTCCACCGTCTGGCTGATGTGCAGGCCGCCCACGTCGGCCTCGAAGCTGTCATACCGGTCCTCCCAGACGTCCAGATACTGGGGCCAGCTGAAGCAGTTCAGCTCCCGGGTGGCGGCGGCCAGCGCCAGCGCGGCCACCTGATAGTAGGTCTGGTCCATATATAAGAAAGCAGAGGAAGACCCGGACACGGCCTTCGCATCCGTGACCAGATAGTCGGACAGCGTCACCGACGTCACCACGCCGTCTGTCAGCTCCATGCTCACCGGGGAATATTCCGTATCCAACGAAAAGGGCGTCACCACGATGTCGGTATATTCCCTGACCCAGTCGCCCTCGCTGTTCAGCCGGAGCCCGTCCACATCCGCCGTGTGCTTCAGGCTGTAGTTGAAGTTTTTGCTGTACTCCTCCGCCGTCAGCGGCCCCCGGTTGGGCGGCACAACGGACGCCGCGCTCATCACCAGCACCAATTCGACGCAGGCAGCGCAGATCACCGGGGCGGTCAGGCCGGGCAGAAGGCCCTTCTCCTTGGTATAGTGCAGCTCGTCCGCCTCGTCCCACGTCATTTCAGCGCCGTCCGAGTACCGCTTCCAAATCTTCCACATCGCGAAAAACATCACAATGGGGGTCCGCAGGAGGACTTCGTACCCAAAGATCCGGAGGGACCGGGCCGCGGCCCTGTCCATCGGCAGCTTGCCGTCCTCCCAGTCCCGGACCTTCAGGCCGAAGATGCGCTTGCCCGGCGTCCAGCCCGCGAAGTGGAGCCAGAACACCTCGCACGTCAGCTCAAAGGCCACGCAGAACAATCCGAGAAGCCACGCGGCAAAGCTCTCCCAGTGGAGAATGTCCCAGCGGAACACCAGCAGGATCACTGCGGCAAAGACCACGCCGTGGATGCACTCGTCCACCACCCGGGCAAAGAGCCGCAGGAAAGGGTGATCACAGGCCCGGTCCTTCCCCTCCCACCACGGCTTTTGGGGCGTCGGCTTGGGCGGGGCAGGGACGGCAGGCCGGCGGGACAGCTCCCGCAGCCACGGCTCCGGCTCCAGCGCGGCGTACTCCACGCCGGACTGCTCCAGCGCGCGGCACACCTGCGCCGCCCGGTCCGCCGCGTCCCGGTCGCCCTCCAACTTGGTCAGCTGGGTGAACAGCGCCCGCTCCAGCGGCAGCGCGCCGCTCTGCACCGCGCGGATGGTCTCAAGGTCCATATGGAGCTGCCGCAGCAGCTTGATCTTTTCCAGCGCGGACACGTCCGCCTCGGAATAATCCCGGTAGCCGTTCGCCAGCCGGGCCGGATGGAGCAGGCCCTCGTTTTCGTAATACCGGATGTTCGCCCGGGTCATTCCGGTGCGCTCTTCCAGCTCTTTGATGGTCATGGTATCGCCTCCTGCGTGCAGGATAAGGTATCAAGGCCCTTTACAGTCAAGCAAAATCTGCGCTTTCCGGCAAAATTTATACCGGTTTGCCCCGCATGGTCAGGGAAATGCGCTTTTTCTTCTCATCCACCTCTCTGACCCACACGGTGACCACGTCACCCACACTGAGCACCTCGGAGGGGTGTTTGATGTAACGGTCAGCGATCTGGCTGATGTGGACAAGGCCGTCCTGATGGACGCCGATATCCACAAATGCGCCGAAGTCGATGACGTTGCGCACCGTGCCCCGAAGCTCCATGCCGGGTTTGAGGTCCTTCATGTCCATGACGTCGGTGCGCAGCACCGGGGCGGGCAGCTCGTCCCGGGGATCCCGGCCGGGCTTCATCAGCTCCGCCGCCACGTCCGTCAGGGTGGGCACGCCCACGCCGCACTCCGCCGCCGCCTTTTCCTCGCCGTAGGCGCGGAGCCGCCGGGAAAGCTCCCCCATCCGCCCGGCGCGGACATCGTCCATGCCGTAGCCGCACAGGCCCAGCAGCTTTTCCGCCGCGGCGTAGCTCTCCGGATGGACGGCGGTGTTGTCCAGCGGTGACTTGCTGTCCGGCACCCGCAGGAAGCCCGCGCACTGCTCGAAGGCCTTGGGCCCCAGCTTGGACACCTTCAAAATCTGCTTCCGGGTGGTGAAGGGGCCGTTCTCCTCCCGGTACTTCACGATGTTTTTCGCCGTGGTGCCGTTCAGCCCCGCCACCCGGGTCAGCAGCGGCGCAGAGGCGGTGTTCACGTCCACGCCCACGGCGTTGACGCAGTCCTCCACCACGCCGTCCAGCGCCTCGCCCAGCCGGGCCTGCGGCATGTCGTGCTGGTACTGGCCCACGCCGATGGCCTTGGGGTCGATCTTCACCAGCTCCGCCAGCGGATCCTGAAGCCGCCGGGCAATGGACACGGCGGAGCGCAGATTCACGTCGAAGTCCGGGAACTCCTCGGCGGCCAGCTTGGACGCGGAGTACACGGAGGCCCCGGCTTCGCTGACGATCATGTAGCTCACGCCGCCCCCCACCTGACGGATGAGCTCCACCGTCATCTGCTCCGTCTCCCGGCTGGCGGTGCCGTTGCCGATGGCGATGTGCTTCACGCCGTGCTTGCGGATGAGGGCGGCCAGCTTCGCGATGGCCTCGCTTTTCCCCCGCTCGCCGTGGGTGGGGTAGACCACCGCGGTGTCCAGCACCTTGCCGGTGGGGTCGACCACCGCCACCTTGCAGCCCATGCGGTAGCCGGGGTCAAGGCCCATGGTGACGAAGCCCTTCACCGGCGGCTGCATGAGCAGGGGTCGGAGGTTCAGGGCGAACTGACCGATGGCCCCCTCGTCCGCCCGCTCGGTGAGGGCGGCGCGGACCTCCCGCTCCATGGACGGGGCGATGAGCCGGTCGTAGGCGTCCTCCGCGGCGGCGCGGACAAAGTCCATGACGGCGGAGCCGGGCTTCACCACCGCCCGGCGGACGGCCACCAGCGCCGTCTCCCGGTCGAGTTCCACGGAGACCTTCAGAATTTCCTCCCGCTCGCCCCGGTTGATGGCCAAGATCTGATGACTCTGCGTTTTATTGACCGGACTTGAAAACTCATAGTAAAGCCGGTACACCGTATCCTCCGGCTCCTTGGCCGCGGCCCGGGACACCAGCTGGGCCCGCCGGTCGTACAGCGCCCGGAGGGTCTTACGCAGGGCCGCGTCGTCGGAGATGATCTCCGCCACGATGTCGCTGGCCCCCTGAAGGGCGGCTTCCAGCGACTCCACGCCCTTGTCCGGGTCCACATACTTCGCCGCCTCCGTCTCCGGCTCCGGGCAGTCCCGTTCCTGCGCGAACAGCAGCAGGGCCAGTGGCTCCAGCCCCTTCTCCCGGGCCATGGTGGCCCGGGTGCGGCGCTTCTGCTTGTAGGGGCGGTACAGGTCCTCCACCTCCGCCAGCGTGGCGGCGGCGTCGATGGCGGCGGACAGCTCGTCGGTGAGCTTGCCCTGATCAGCGATGGCCTCCCGCACCTCCGCCCGGCGGGCATCCAGATTGCGCAGGTATTGCAGCCGCTCCGCCAGCTGGCGGATGAGCTGGTCGTCCATGGCGCCGTGAAGCTCCTTGCGGGAGCGGGCACTGAAGGGGACGGTGTTGCCCTCGTCCAGCAGGCGGACGATGTTTTCCACATGCTGCTCCGGGCGGTCCAGCTCCCGGCTCAGCAGCTCGATGATATGATCCATAGGTTCTCCTTTTCTTTGAGAATATGCGGTCATTCCTTGCCGGTGACCTCCGCCAGATAATCCATGCACCCGTCGATCATCCGGTCGCAGTGGACCCGGCGCTCTTCGCCCCGCTCCACCGCCGCCTTCAGCAGCGCGGCGCAGTCCAGCGCGCCGTTCTTCTCCCGGAAGCGGCGCAGCAGCTCCGCCCGGGCCGTCACCGGCAGATCCAGCCCGCCCATGACCATCAGTGCGCCGGTAATGGCTCCGCACATGGAGCCGCAGCCCATGCCGCTGCCGAAATTGGCGGCCAGCGCCGCCGCCTGCTCCTTCGTGATGCCCAGCTCTTCGGAGTAGGGCATGAGCACCGACTGTGCGCAGTTGTAGTGCCTGCTCTGGTCGGCCCGGCGAGCCAGCAGTTCTTCTCTTTTCGTCATTTCCATGATCTCCTTTTCTATTTGTTCCATTGTTCCGATTCAATGTTCAACGCAGAAAACATCGGGGATCGCGTCTCCCCAGACGGCCCGCGCCCGCCGGTACATGGCCCGGGCGTGGAGCCGGTCGTGCCACAGAAACCGCCGCATGACCTTCCGCAGGGACCATTCCTCACCGCAGCCGTCCACCCGGGGCGGCGCGGTGAGAAAATCCGGCAGGGTCTCCACCGCCGCCAGCGCCAGCCGCCGGTTTTCCAGACAGCCGGGCCGCTCCTCCGGCTCCGCCCCCAGCTGGCCCACGTAGTAGGCGGTGCAATAACTGGTGTGGTCGAACATCTTCCGGGCGGTGTCGGGGTACTCCCCGTAAAAGGTGGCCCGGGCGGGGCCGAGGGGCCTGTCCTTATCCGGAATGGCGGCATACAGCCGGTCCAGATCAGCCGCCGAACGGAGCACCAGCGCTTTGGCCCCCTCGTATTCCGCCCGGGACATGGGGACCCGCTCCCCGGCGAAAATGATGTCGCCGTCGGCGTCCTCCACATGGAGCTCGGGCTGATATTTTTTCTCGGTGATAGTCACCGGGCCGTCCGGCACATCTACCCCCGCCCAGCGGCAGTAGGCCGCCACGCCCTCCGGCAGGCGGGCGGCGGCTTCCTCCGGCGTTTTTCCCCGGGCGAAGGCCCCGGGGCGGTCCAGCGAGAAGAGCATACAGCCCCGGTCGTTGTATTCCAGCGCGGCGTTCATGGCATTTTTCCTTTCCGGGCCGGTCAGTTGAAGATCTCCGGCTCCTCCTGAAACATTTTGTGTACCCGGCGCAGCAGCAGCCGGTGCCCCGGCCGGGCCAGTTCCGGGTCGGCGGCGATAAGCTCCTCCGCCGCAGTCTTCGCCTCCTGCAAAAGGGTCACGTCGGCAGCAAAGTCCGCCACCTTTAACTGCGGCAGGCCGTGCTGGCGGCGGCCGAAGAAGTCGCCGGGACCACGCAGGCGGAGGTCTTCCTCCGCAATTTTGAAGCCGTCGTTGGTGGCGCACAGCGCCCGGAGCCGCTCCCGGGCGGCATCGCTGCGGCTGGCGGTGACCAGCACGCAGTAGCTCTGGTGGCTCCCCCGGCCCACACGGCCCCGGAGCTGGTGGAGCTGGGACAGGCCAAAGCGCTCGGCGTTCTCCACCACCATAAGGGAAGCGTTGGGCACGTCCACCCCCACCTCGATGACGGTGGTGGACACCAGCACATCCAGCTCCCCGGCGGCAAAGGCGGCCATGACGGCCTCCTTGTCCTTCGGTTTGAGCTTCCCGTGGACGAAACCCACCCGCAGGTCAGGGAACACCCGCTCCTGAAGCTCCCGGGCGTAGGTGGTGACGGCCTTGAGATCCATGGCCGGGCCGCCGTCCGTGTCATCCAGCGGCTCCCCCTCGTCCACGGCGGGGCAGACAATGTAGATCTGACGGCCCAGCGCCGCCTGCGCCCGGACGAAGTTATACATCCGCTGGCGCTTGTCCTCCCCCACCACGTAAGTGGCCACCGGCGTGCGGCCGGGGGGCAGCTCGTCGATGACGGACACGTCCAGATCGCCGTAGATAATGAGGGCCAGCGTCCGGGGAATGGGGGTGGCGGACATGACCAGCACGTGGGCGGCGCTGACGTGGGCTTCGGCTTCTGATATTGCCCCCCCGCTGCGGCACGCCGCCGCGGGGACCCCCGGGCCGATTTTATCTGCGGCCGTGGGAAGTGAATTCCCCCGGCCTTCGCCGCTGCCGCGGCGCCCCATCTCCGATGGGGCCCCTTTCGCGGCCAGCGCCGCCCGCTGGGCCACGCCGAAGCGGTGCTGCTCGTCGGCGATGACCAGCCCGAGGTCGTGATAGGCTACGCCGTCGGAAAAGAGGGCGTGGGTGCCCACAATAACGTCCACGTCCCCGGCGGCCAGCGCCGCCAGCAGGCGCTTTTTCTCCGCGCCCTTCACCGAGCCGGTGAGCAGGCCCACCCGCACCCCGGCGGGGGTCAGCAGGGCGGACAGCGTCCGGTAATGCTGCTCCGCCAGCAGCTCCGTGGGGGCCATCAGGGCGCACTGGCAGCCATTTTTCGCCGCTGCCCACGCCCCGTAGGCGGCCACCGCCGTCTTGCCGGAGCCGACGTCCCCCTGCACCAGCCGGTTCATGGCCCGGCCGGAAGTCAGGTCGGCGGCCATGTCCACCATGGCCCGGCGCTGTGCCCCCGTGGGGGCGAAGGGCAGGAGCCGTTTAAACTCCGCCGGATCGGCCAACAGACGCCGTCCCGCGCCACCGCTCCGGCGGCCCTTGAGCATGGCAAGGCCGCAGGTCAGGGTGAGCAGCTCCTCGAAGATCATCCGCCGCCGGGCCTGTTCCAGCGCCTCGAAGGACTCGGGGTAGTGGATGTTCCGGTAGGCGAACTCCGCGCCGCACAGGCCGTGGGCGCGCCGCACCTCCGCCGGGACGGCGTCGGGCAGGCCGGACAGGCACTCGTCCACCGCCCGGCGGGTCAGCCCCGCCAGCAGATTGTTGGACACCCCCGCCGTCAGCGGGTACACCGGCATGATGAGGCCCGTGACCTTCCCGGCCCCCTCCCGCTCGAAGGCGGGGTTGGTCATGGCGCGGGAGCGGCCCGACTCCTCCACCCTGCCGTAAAAAACGTAGGTGACGCCGGGTTTGAGATTATCCTTCAGATACGCCTGATTGAAAAAGGTGATATACAGCGTCCCGGTGTGGTCCACCGCTTTGACCTTCACCAGCTCCAGCCCACGGCGAACGCGGCTGAGCCGGGGCGTCTCCGCCACCATGGCGGACACGCAGCAGGGCGCGTCCAGCGGGGCCCGCCGGATGGACCAGCACTGCCGCCGGTCCTCGTACCGCTGGGGAAAATGGCCCAGCAGGTCCCCCACCCGGTACAGCCCCAGCCGGGCAAGGCTCTTTGCCTTGGCCGGGCCGATGCCCGGAATGTCCGTCAGCGGCGAACCGCGCTCCAGCGCCATTTCCCTTCACCTCCCGTGATTTTTCTGTATCATACCACATCCGGCGCGCAAAAAACAGGGGGACGCCGCAAAATGCGTCGTCCCCTGTGGATATAAAAAACCGCAAACCTTTTCCCTTTTCGACGATTTTTCTTTACGCCTCGCCGCAGGCGAGGATAATCTCCCTGGCGTAGGGCAGCTCCAGAATGGCGTCGCACAGCGTGTGCCACTCGTCCAGCTTGTGGGCCCGGCGGGCAAAGTAGATCTTGCTGAGCACCTCATAGTTCATGGTGACGGTGCGCATCTGGTTGTAGCTGGTGGGCAGGAGCTGGATGAGGTCGTACCAGTCCGCCTTGTCCTTCGTCTCCATGTAGCGCAGACGAACCTGCTCCAGATAGGCGATCCAGCCGTCGAACTCCTTCCGGGTGGCCTCGGTCATGTGGTCGGTGGAGAAATCCTCCGCTGAGAACGCCTTGGCGTGGATCTTGTGCATGGTGGAGGTGGAGTTGGCCACGGTACCTACCTTATAAGTATCGAACTCTTTCCACCAGTAGAGAGGGGCGGTGATGTCCATAGATACCATGATCTGACGGATGAACTTCCGGTGGTCGCTGCCCGCCCGGCACAGCCGCCCGGCCAGAGACAGGTCGTTCTCCCCCAGAATGTACTCGCCCTTTTCGTTGTAGGCGCTGTCGCCCCGCGCCCAGCTGTTCAGGGGGTTGCGGGCGCCCCGCATGGCGTTTTCAAGGTTCATGACGCTGACGCGTTCCACTTTAAGCATAGTAAAGCCCTCCCGGCGTGAAAATATTCTGTCCCTGAGTATAACAAAAAAACGGCTCCGGTTCAAGCCTGACCGGAACGGTCATTATGCCATTATTACACGGCCTTATCCCTCCGCGATGTCGGCCAGCGCCTCCTGCGCACCCCAGAAGTAGTTGTTCTCGCCCACCAGAGCCGTGACGCCGCCCCGGTCCATGGCCGTGCGGAAGGCGGCGTTGGCCCCGGCGAAGCACACCCGGATGCCCAGCGCCTGCTGCTCCTCGCAGAAACGCAGGATGGCCCGGATACCGGTGGTGTCCACGGTGGACACGCCCCGGACGGACAGCACCACGGCGGACATGTCCTCCGGGATCTCCGCCAGCCGCTGGGACAGAATACCGGCGGAGCCGAAGAAAATGGCCCCGGAGATATACACCACCCGGACGGCGGCATGGCGCTCATGGTACTTCTGGTTGAGCTTTTCCAGCCGCAGGGGGTCCACCTCGCTGATGGTGACCTCCACATTGTTAACGCTCTTGACGGCGAAGATGACGCAGCACAGGCCGAGGC
>CAKUKL010000053.1 GCA_934662925.1 uncultured Oscillospiraceae bacterium
ACGGCGTCACGCCCAGCGCCTATCGCCGTCAGCCCCGGCCCGTGGTGCTGCGCACGAAGATCCATCCCTTTGACCGCTACATTTTAGGATTGGGAGAGATCGGTATGATCAAATCACAGGACGGCGTCAAAACTTATTTCGTGACCATTCCGGCGCACAAATTTCTGCATATCGAAAACCGGGAGAGCAACGGCTACTGGGACTTCTGGGAGAAGCAGAGCAGGATCCCCGGGCAGGACTGCGCGACGATCTGCGGTCTGTTGGACAGCATCAAAGGAAAGCTGGACGACGTCGGCGGCAGTGATTCCACCTGCATGTCTGGGCAGCTCATGGCCTATATCAACGACCCCACCGGCCGCCTGTGCGACTGGGGTTTTCTGCGCACAGAGTGCTACGGGGTGCGCCTTCCGGCGGACTACAAGGGGGAGGTCCCGCCACAGATGCTGCTGACGGACATTCCGGAGGGCCGGTATATCGTTTTCGAGCACGGCCCCTTCGACTACGAGCAGGAGTGCCGCACAGTAGAGGAGAAGATTGAAACTGCGATGAAAGACTTTGACTACAGCGCCGCCGGCTATCGTCTGGATACCACGCCGGGCCGGATCATGTATTTCTGCTTTGATCCCGGCAACTATTTCAAATACATCCGGCCTGTGGTCGAGGAGTAACGGCAGGGACTGCGGTGATTTTCACAGATAAAATCGCCGCAGTTTTTTTATTTTCGGTCTGCGCGGTATTGTCCGGGGCGGCGTTTTGTGATAAAATAATATCAAATTCAACCACTGTTTTACAATAAAAACGAGGGGAGACCCGCTCAAATGAACAAGAATATTTACGAAAGCCCGCTGTCCTCCCGGTATGCCAGCGACGAGATGCAGTACATCTTTTCCCCGGACAAGAAGTTCTCCACGTGGCGCCGCCTGTGGATCGCGCTGGCCCGGGCCGAGATGGAGCTGGGTCTGCCGGTGACGCAGGAGCAGATCGACGAGATGGAGGCCCACATCACCGACATCGACTACGAGCTGGCCGCGCAGAAGGAAAAGGAGCTCCGCCACGATGTGATGGCCCACATTCACACCTTCGGCACCGTCTGCCCCAAGGCCATGCCCATCATCCATCTGGGCGCCACCAGCTGCTATGTGGGCGACAATACCGACGTCATCGTCATGCGGGAGGGATTGTGCCTCGTCCGGGATAAGCTGGTGCGCGTGCAGCACAATCTGGCGGTGTTTGCTGACAAGTATAAAGCCTTGCCCACCCTTGGCTTTACACATTTTCAGGCCGCTCAGCTGGTCACGGTGGGCAAGCGTGCAACCCTGTGGATGAACGACCTGCTCATGGATCTGGACGAGGTGGAGTACCGCATTGCCAACCTGAAGCTGCTGGGCTGCAAGGGTACCACCGGCACCCAGGCTTCCTTCATGGAGCTTTTCGAGGGCGACAACGAGAAGTGCAAGGAGCTGGATCGCCGTATTGCCCGGGAAATGGACTTCGAGGCCACCGTCCCCGTGTCCGGCCAGACCTATTCCCGGAAGGTGGACGCCGCCGTGCTCAACACGCTGTCCGGCATTGCGCAGTCCGCCAGCAAGTTCGCTACGGACATGCGGCTCCTGTGCCACCTCAAGGAGGTAGAAGAGCCCTTTGAGAGCAAGCAGATCGGATCTTCCGCTATGCCGTACAAGCGCAACCCGATGCGGTGCGAGCGTATCTGCGCGCTGGGCCGCTATGTTATGGCGGATGCCGCCAACCCGGCCTTTACCGCCGCCACCCAGTGGTTTGAGCGGACACTGGACGATTCCGCCAACAAACGTATCTCCGTGCCAGAGGCATTCCTTGCCGTTGATGCCATTCTGAACATCTACGAGAATGTGTCCGCCGGTCTGATCGTCCACGAGAAGGTCATTGAGAAGCACGTGATGGAGGAGCTGCCCTTCATGGCCAGCGAGAACATCATGATGGATGCCGTCAAGCGCGGCGGCAACCGTCAGGAGCTTCACGAGCGCATCCGTCAGCTCTCTCTGGAGGCTGGCCGCAACGTGAAGGATCTGGGCCTGTCCAACAACCTTATCGACCTCATTGCCGCCGATCCCACCTTTGGCCTGACCCGTGAAGAGCTGACCGCCCATCTGGAGCCGTCCCGCTACATCGGCCGCTGCCCCCAGCAGGTCATCGATTTTCTGGCGGAGCACGTTGCGCCTGTCTTTGAGCGCTATGCCGATGCCCTCAAGGGCCACAGCGCCGACCTGAAGGTCTGATTCAAATTGAAAAGGAAACAGCCCCGCGGAATGAATTCCGCGGGGCTGCTGTTTTTTACTCGGCGAGGATCTTTTTCAGCTTGGCGAAGCGGGGCAGGGAGAACTCCTGCGGCGGATTGGCGTCGCCCTGAATGAGGGGCAGGGCATAGTCGATAAACGCCTGATTTACGCCGTTTCCGGTCTCGTTGATCCACTCACGGGGCACCTTCTTTTCGAAGTTTGCCACCACGTCCAGCGGCTCCAGTGCGATCTCGCAGTGATAACCGCCGTCCCGGCTGCACTTGAAGGCCACCATCTTGTCGGTCACGCCGGAGACCGCCGCGTCCACGGCGGCCCGGCCGGCCAGATAGGCTTCATCAATGTCGGTTTTGGACGCGCAGTGGGCGGCGCACCGCTGAAGCAGGGACAGCTCGATGCCGCGGACCTTGTTAACGCCCAGACGCTGCTTGACCACTTCTGCCAGAGATACCGCCAGACCGCCCAGCTGGGCGTGGCCGAAGCCGTCGGTAGCGGAGGTCTTGGCCTCGGAGACGAAGGTGCCGTCAGCGTAGTGGATACCCTCGGACACAGCGACCATGCACTTGCCGGTCTTGTCATAAACGGCCTTGATGTCGGCGATAAAACGGTCCATGTCGAAATCCGTCTCCGGCAGATAGACGAGGTCGGGGCCAAAGCCCGCCCATGTGGCCAGTCCGGCGGCACCTGCCAACCAGCCCGCGTGACGGCCCATGATCTCGATGATGGTCACCATGCCGGTGTCGTACACATGGGCGTCCTGCCAGACCTCCATGCAGGAGGTGGCGATATACTTGGCGGCGGAGGCGTAGCCGGGGCAGTGGTCAGTGCCGTTCAGGTCGTTGTCGATGGTCTTGGGCACGCCCATGATGCGGCACTCGTAACCGGCCATCTGCATATACTTGGAGATCTTGTTGCAGGTGTCCATGGAGTCGTTGCCGCCGTTGTAGAAGAAATAGCGGACGTCGTGCTTCTTGAACACCTCAAGAATGCGCTTATAATCGGTATCGTCCACGTCGGGATCGGCCAGCTTGTAGCGGCAGGAGCCGAGGGCGGAGGAGGGAGTGTATTTCAGGAGCGCAAGCTCGGGAAGCTCTTCCTTGCCCATGTCGTAAAGCTGGTCCGCCAGAACGCCCTTGATGCCGTGGGCCGCACCCAGCACCTGAGTGATGCAGCCGGTGTTCAGCGCCGTCTCGATGACGCCCTGAGCGCTGGCGTTGATCACGGCGGTGGGGCCGCCGGACTGTCCGATAATGCACGCGCCTTTCAATTCAGACATTTTTCTGATTCTCCTTTACGTGATCAGGCCTTGCCGTCGCAGCCCAGAACGTCCACCAGCTTGTGCTTGACAAGTTCCTTGATGTTGGCGCGGGCGGGCTTGAGGTACTCACGGGGATCGAACTTGTCGGGATGCTCGGCCAGGAACTTACGGATGGTGCCAGTCATGGTCAGGCGCAGGTCGGAGTCGATGTTGATCTTGCACACGGACATGGACGCGGCCTTCCGGAGCTGATCTTCGGGAATGCCGATGGCGTCGGGCATCTTGCCGCCGAACTCGTTGATCATCTTGACGTACTCCTGAGGTACGGAGGAGGAGCCGTGGAGCACGATGGGGAAGCCGGGCAGGCGCTTGGAGACCTCTTCCAGCACGTCGAAGCGCAGGGGAGGGGGAACGAGGATACCCTTTTCGTTGCGGGTGCACTGCTCCGGAGTGAACTTGTACGCGCCGTGGCTGGTGCCGATGGCGATGGCCAGAGAGTCGCAGCCGGTCTTGGACACGAACTCCTCGACCTCTTCGGGGCGGGTATAGGAGGAGTCCTCGGCGGACACCTTCACCTCGTCCTCAACGCCGGCCAGTGTGCCCAACTCAGCCTCCACGACCACGCCGTGGTCATGGGCGTACTCAACGACCTGCTTGGTGATCGCAATGTTCTCCGCGAAGGGCTTGGAGGACGCGTCGATCATGACAGAGGTAAAGCCGCCGTCGATGCAGCTCTTGCACAACTCAAAGCTGTCGCCGTGATCCAGATGCAGGCAGATCGGAAGGCCGGTCTCGATGACGGCGGCCTCCACCAGCTTCATCAGGTAGGTGTGGTTGGCATAGGCGCGGGCGCCCTTGGAAACCTGAAGGATCAGGGGGGCGTTGACTTCCTTCGCCGCCTCGGTGATACCCTGAACGATCTCCATGTTATTGACGTTGAACGCGCCGATGGCGTATCCTCCGTCGTAAGCTTTCTTGAACATCTCGGTAGTAGTGACCAGTGGCATACTAACCATCTCCTGTTTTCAAATTGGATAGCTTGATTCTATCAGCTATAAAGCAAAAAAGCAAGGGAACCGGGGGCCTTTTTCGCAGAAACAGGGAAAATCATACAGCCTGTTCGGGTGGGGCGGAGTCCGGGATCGGTTCCCCGTCATAGAATACAAGGAAAGGGGAGTGGGCCATCATGATCATCAAGCCGTATGACCGCCGCGCGGCGGTGGAATACGCCCACAAATGGGCCTTCGGGCGGAACCCGGAGTTTTATGATTTCAGCGAGATCGGCGGCGACTGCACAAATTTTGCCTCTCAGTGCCTGTACGCCGGGGGCGGCGTTATGAATTATACCCCGGATCTCGGCTGGTACTACATCGATCCCAACGACCGCGCGCCCGCATGGGCCGGAGTACCGTATTTCTGGAACTTCATGACGAGAAAAGACCCGACCGCAGGTCCGCTGGGCGTCGGCACGACGCTCAACCTGCTGCGGCCGGGGGATTTCGTTCAGTTGAGGTTTCAGGAGAGCCGGGAGGTATTTGCCCACACGCCGGTGGTAGTGAGTGTCGGTTCTCCGCCGGATCTGAGCAATATTCTGGTGGCGGCGCACTCCTATGACGCGGATAATCGCCCGCTGGACACCTATCAGAACGTGGCGGAGATGCGGTTCCTCCATATCGTGGGCATTCTGGAGGATGAGCCGGAAAATGCCGGACCAGACAGGGAAGAAGGGGTTGAAAGCGGAGCTGTCAATCCTGTTTTTTCTTCGGACGGCCCCGGTGTTTGACGGCGTTCAGCGGATTTGCGTCCGCCGCCGATTTCAGGGAATCGCTGCTGACGTGGGTGTAGATCTGGGTGGTATTCAGGTGTTCGTGACCCAGAATTTCCTGTAAGGTACGCACATCCACGCCGTTCTGGAGCATCAGTGTAGCCGCCGTGTGCCGCAGCTTGTGGGCGGAGTATTTGCTGCTGTCCAGTCCCGCCGCCGTCAGCCGCTTTTTGATCATGTAATGAACGCCGTCCTTGGTGACACGGGTGTGTTTTCGGGTGATAAACAGCGCATACGGGTCGGCGGCGCCGGATGTGGACCGCACCGCAAGCCAGTCCTCAATGGCGCTCTGACAGGCCACGTTGAGGTAAATGACCCGCTCCTTGTTGCCCTTTCCCAGCACCCGCAGCCGGTCGCCCCGGACATCCGACAGGTTCAGACCGCACAGCTCCGAGATCCGCAGGCCGCAGTTGAGGAACAGCGTCAGAATACAGAAATCCCGTTCCGCGTTTTCACCGTCAACGGATTCCAGAAGCTGGATGCTTTCTTCCAGCGTCAGGTACCGGGGCAGCGACTGTTTCTGCCGGGGCGAATCCAGATCCTGCATGGGATTTTCGTCCAGCAACTTAGCCTTGGTGGTGAGATATTTATAAAAGGAACGGATGGTCGCGATCTTCCGCGCCCGGGTGGACGCCTGCAAACCGGCACCGCCATCCGGGCGTTTGGCATTTTTCAGCCGATCGCGGCTGAGAAAGCTCATATAGGCGTAAATGTCGCCCAGCCGGACGGAACGGATCAGATCCAGATCCACGTCGTCGATCGTGATCTCGTCCAGCTCAGCGGTGCGCGGCACGCGGCCTTTTTCAATTTTGATGTAGCGGAAGAAATTGCGCAGGTCGAGATAATATTCATCCACGGTTTTTCTGGAGTGACCCTGAATGGTCTCGTGGTACGTCAGAAAATCACGGATGATGACCGGCGCGTCCGCGCGGTAATCAGTCATAGGCGTACAGGGAAATAAAACAGTTCAGAACCGGAGATAATAAGCCGGACGGGCGCTGATAAAGCGTTTACCGGAAAAAACGGCCGCTGCTCCTCCTCTCAACTCAACAAAATTTTTATTTTGTTGAGTTCCTTCTCGGAAATCATAGCCGCCCTCCGGGCGGCGGCTTCAAGGAAGCGAACTACAACAAAATACCGGTTTTGTGGAGTTCCGCGACGGCAGCGCGGCGGCTCTTCTTCCCCTGACCTCCTCTCAAAGTGATGCTTCATTGTACCACGCCGCCGCCCGGAATGTCAACTCAGATTTTACGTTTCGCTTCCAACAGCCGGTCAGCCATGGCGTAAATCATGGTGACGGTAACGCTGGAATGCTTCATGACCCGCCGGACGCGCTCCAAATCGCCGTACTTCTGCATCAGCTCCACGGCGTAGACCTTCCGGAAGCTGTGAACGCCCACGTTCTGCGGCAGCCGGAACGCACGGGCGGCCCGCTTGACATCCGCCCAAACAGCCTGACGGGTCTTGTGGGTTCCGGGCTTGCGCCCCGGGAACGCCCAGACCGGCCCCGCCTGCGCCCTGATCTGGCCCAGCAGCTCGTCCGTCAGGCCCACGCGCCGCCGCTTCTTTGTCTTGGCTTCCGTGACCATGAACTGCCGCCCAAGCTGCTGCGTCCGCAGCGTCAGCACGTCCCCCAGCCGCAGCCCGGTATGCAAACACACCCGGCAAATGAGCCGATTTGACGGCGTGAGCGCAGCCAGAACGTGTTCAACCTCCCTGTGCAGCAGGTATTCCGTTTTCATGCTCTCCCCTCCTCTCGCTGCCCGGTGGGGGCTTTTGCGTGGCTCCGGGCGGCGGACGGGCTACGGCCCCCAAGGTCGGGGCCTAGGCCCGGAAAGCCGCCCTCCGCCCCGAAAAATCCCCCGCCGGTCAGAAAAGGCCCCAGCGGGCGCAAACCCACCGGGGCCAAGCAGTTCCGGCGGAACTTGACAATCCGAAAATTGTCAATTCCCCTCATATTTCACCGGCTTCATGCGGTTGAGGTAGCACCCGCAAATGCCACACTCCACCCGCCGGGCCCGCCAGCAATACCACCGGCTGGGGCACCAGAAGAATTTCCACAAGTTCCGCAGCGTCATTGTTCAACCTCCATTTCCGCCCGGATGAACGCCAGCAGCTCCGCCGCCAAATCGTATTCATCCCCGAGGATCGCTTCCTGCACGGCTTCCGCCATGATGGTCAAGACCTTGTCAGACATCAACGCCATTCCCCCCCTTCCGGCCCCAGCCGGAAGCCCACGAAGGACAGCCCGGCCCCGGCCACATCGAATTGATACGCCCCCGGCATTTCGAGGGCGTCCCGCAAGCTGAACTCGCAGAAGCTGACAACCGGGCGGGCCAGCTGCCCGCCGGAGTAGAACCACCGCCCGCCGACCTTCTCGGTGCCCTTGCCGATGTACTTGCAGACGTAAGCAACCGCGCGGCCATAATCGCCGTAAAGCTCGATGACGGTGGAGAATCCCAGCGACCACCGGGGCAGATTGAACACCGGATGGCCCCGCCCGTCCTGATGGCCGGAATCCACGGCCTCCAGCGCGTCCGTGAACAGCCCATGGAAGTGGACGGCCCCGTCCTTGTGCCGCTCCGGAACGAGGACGTAAGCCAGACCGCGCCGCCGGACGTTGTTGTCCAGCCAGACGTTGAGCTTCTTTGTGATGGCTGCCATGTCGTACCGGTCGACGCGCTGCCGGTCGAGTGTCAGCGTGACGAACCAGCGGAAGGGATTGGACAGCGCCAGCTCCCGCACCTGCGCCCGCGCCCGCCGCATGGCCCGTTCTGGGGAGCCCTCGGCGGGCTGCTCTGGTGGTTCCCGGGCGCATTTCCGGCGCGGCTTCCGCCAGCCGGATTCCTCCCAGCCCTCGGCCTTGAAGATGGCCTTTTCGCACACGAGAACGTCCCGGCTCCCGTCCGGATACGTCTTGATTCTGGCGCTGTGACATAAGCCAGAAGCCCCGTTTTCACAAAGATTTTTCATGTCGAGCAAGGGGAAGTGACGGAATACTGTCCTAATATCAAGTAGCCAGCTGCGCCGCTCCCGGGGGCTGGTTTTTTCAGCTGTGCCCCCCCTCCCGTCGCTGGTCCGGGTTTTTTGCGCTGGTGCCCCCCAGGCCGTCGCGGGGCCCCTTGCGCCCGGCGCGCTGCCCGGCCCTTGCGGGGGTGGGGC
>CAKUKL010000054.1 GCA_934662925.1 uncultured Oscillospiraceae bacterium
GCGTTTCAAAGCGGTAGCTCATATTCAAATCCTCATTTCTGTTATTTTTTAATGTTTTGGGTACAAAAAATCCGGGGCTGCATCAGCTCCCGGACAGATCGGACTATGGCGTACACGCCCCCGGCTCACCGCCGCGGGGATGCTTCGGGCACAGCGAAGCGCCCGGCCATACCGTCTGCCCGGGAGTACAGCATTCGCCCACAGCGGAAATTCTGCCGCAGCAGCTTCTCAAACACGGTGCTCATGCGCTTCGCCCTCCTTTCAAACCAATCTTATCAGTAGGTTGATTGGATGATACCACCATTTCCCCATCATGTCAATAGGTAAGTTGGTTTTTCTGTTGCTTCCTCCCTTTCGCACAAAAAATCCCCGCGCAGCCCCGGCGTCTTTGCCGGGATGCACGGGGATCTTCGTCAGAAGCTCAGCTGTTGAACACGTATTTGGCCAGCCGGTCGGCGGCCTCCCGCACCCGGGACAGGGGCAGGGCCACGTTCATCCGGATGTGGCAGGGGCCGTGGAAGGGGCGGCCGTCCTGCCACGCCACGCCCACGTCCCAGCCCGCCTGAAGCACCTCGTCCAGCGTTTTGCCGTGGGCGGCGCACCAGTCGGTGCAGTCCAGAAACAGCATGTACGTGCCCTCGGGCCGGGCGAACTTCACGCCGGGCACCGTGTCCAGATAATCGCACATGCACTTCACGTTCTCCGTGAGCACCTGCCGCAGCTCGTCCACCCAGACCCGGCCCTCGTCGCCGTAAGCACCCACCAGCGCGTGCATGGACATAACGTTCATGTCGTTATAGTGGCACAGGGAGGATTCCTTCTCCACCCGCTCGCGGAGGGTCTTGTTGTAGATGATGTGGTAGCTGCCGATCAGGCCCGCCAGATTGAAGGTCTTGGACGGGGCGTACAGGGCCACGGTGCGGTTCCGCGCGTCGTCGGACACGGACTGGGTGGGCACGTGCTGATAGCCGTCCAGCGTCAGGTCGGACCAGATCTCGTCGGACACCACCATGACGTCGTTGGCCTTGTAGATCTCCATGGCCTTCTCGATCTCCCAGCGCTCCCACACCCGTCCACAGGGGTTGTGGGGAGAGCAGAACACGGCGGCGTGGATTTGGTTCTCCCGGATCTTCCGCTCCATGTCCTCATAGTCCATCCGCCACACACCCTGCTCGTCCTGCACCAGCGGGCTGAGCACGATGTGGTAGCCGTTGTTCTCCAGCGCATGGGTGAAGCCGATGTAGGTGGGAGAGTGGAGCAGCACGCTGTCCCCCCGGGAGCAGAACACGTTCACGGCGCTGACCAAACCGCCCAGCACGCCGTTTTCGTAGCCGATGCACTCGGGGGTAAGGCCGGTGACGTGGTTGCGCTCCTCCTGCCAGCGGATGATGGAATCAAAATAGGCGTCGCTGGGGGCGAAATAGCCGAAGGCCGGGTGCTGTGCCCGGGCGATCATGGCGTCGGTAATGGTGTGGAGCACGGGGAAGTTCATGTCCGCCACCCACATGGGGATGGGGTCAAAGCCGTCCCTGGGGGCGCCGGGGGCGGTGCCGTGGCCCAGCGCGTCCAGCGCGATGGCGTCCTTACCCTTCCGGTCCAGAATACTGGTAAAATCGTATTTCATATGTGCAGTCCCGGCGCAGCTTTGCGCCGGTCCTCCTTTCCATGACCCGGTATATACGGATCGTTTTAGACAGCTTTATGTTACACCCCGGAGCGCCCCGCCGTCAATGGCGGCTCACGCCCGAAATCCTTCATTTCATGACCTGAATGCACCGGAACATTGACGAAAACCGCTGCCGGACGCAGAAGGGGCGCGGCAATCGCCGCGCCCCCGTCTCCGCCGCCCTTCCGGGCAGACAGATCGTATTATTCCTTTTCCGTGGTCACCGCGCCGGTGAAGCCGTTCTTCGGGACCAGCAGCTGCTCCATGGTCCGCCAGCCCAGCACTGCGCACTTCACCCGGGCGGGCATGTGGGCGATGTCCTGCAAAGCTCCGGCCTCTTCCAGCTCATCGATCTCCGCTTCGCTGCACTCGCCCCGGATCATTTTCAGGAACAGCTCCGCCAGATGGACGGCCTCGTCCTTCGTCCGGCCGATGACCATGTCCAGCATGATGTCCACCGACGCCTGAGACACGGCGCAGCCGTCCCCCTCGAAGGAGCCGCCGGTGATAACCCCGTCCTCCACCTTCAGCTGGAGGATGATGTCGTCGCCGCAGGAGGGGTTGACCCCTTCCAGCACCAGATTCGCGTCCTCCAGCTTCTCCTTGTGGAGGGGATGGAGGTTGTGATCGGTGAGCACCTCATTGTAAAACGTATTAGCCAAGGCCCATCTTCCCCCTTACCGCGCTCAGGCTGCGGATCAGCCGCTCCACGTCGTCCTCGTCGTTGTAAAAAGCAAGGCTCGCCCGGGCGGAGGACCGCACGCCCAGATGGGTCAGCAGCGGCTGGGCACAGTGGTGCCCGGCCCGGACGGCCACCTTGTCCTCGTCCAGAATGGCGGCGATGTCGTGGGGGTGGACCCCGTCCACGGTGAAGCTCAGGATACCGAGGTGCTCCGCCGGGTCACCGCTGCCCAGAATGTGGACGCCGGGAATGGAGGTCAGGCCGTCGAAGGCCAGCTTCGTCAGCGCCTGCTCCCGGGCGTGGATCTCGTCAAAGCCTACCTGCTCCAGATAGTCCAACGCGGCGGCAAGGCCCACGCCCCCGCCGGCGTTTACCGTGCCCGCCTCGAACTTGTGGGGCAGCTCCGCGTAGGTGGCCCCCTCCCGGGTGACGGACTCGATCATTTCGCCGCCGGTGAGGAAGGGGGGCATGGCCTCCAGCAGCGCCCGCTTGCCGTACAGCACGCCGATGCCCATGGGAGCCAATGCCTTATGGCCGGAGAAGGCCAGAAAATCCGCGTCCAGCGCCTGCACGTCCAGTTTCATGTGGGGGGCGCTCTGAGCGGCGTCCACCACCGCCACGCCGCCGTTTTTATGGACCCGGGCAATGACCTTTTCCACCGGGTTCACCCGGCCCAGCACGTTGGACACGTGGCCGATGGCGGCCAGCTTCGTTTTGTCCGTAATGACCGCATCAAGGCGCTCGTCGGGAAGGGAGCCGTCCGGCTCGCACTCCAGATACTTCAGCTTCGCCCCGGTCTGCCGGGCCACCATCTGCCACGGGAGGACGTTGCTGTGGTGCTCGGTGATGGACACCACGATCTCATCCTCCGGGCCGAGGTTGGTAAGGCCATAGCTGTACGCCACAAGATTCAGGCTCTCGGTGGTGTTCCGGGTAAAGACGATCTCCCCCGTGCTCTTCGCGTTGAGGAACCGGCGCACCCGTTCCCGGGCGTTCTCATAGCGGTCGGTGGCCTCCATGCTCAGGGCGTACAGCCCCCGAAGGGGGTTGGCATTAGCTGTCTCGTAAAAATCCCGCACCGCATCCAGCACCGCCCGGGGCCGCTGGGCGGTGGCGGCGCTGTCCAGATAGGCGATGTCCTGCCCCGCCAGCAGCGGGAAATCCTGCTTATAGCTCTTCATGGCTGTCTCCTTCGCCCTCCGGCTTCAAAAAATCGGCGATCTCCGCCCGGACGGCGTCCGACGGGATCATGGCGCTCACCGCGTCCAGGCGGGCCTGAGCGATGATGCGCTCCGCCGCCGCCCGGCTGATGCCCCGGGACGCCATGTAGAACAGCACCTGCTCGTCCAGCCGGCCGATAGTCGCGCCGTGGTCGCCCTCCACATCCTCCTCCTGACAGAGGATGAGGGGAATGGTCTGGTTCACCTGCTTATTGCCCAGCAGGAGCACCTCTTCCGTCTCGCTGCCCTTGGCCCCCCGGCAGCCCCGGGGAAAGTCGATGGTGCCCCGGAAGATCTTGGAGGCATCCTCCTCCAGCACGCCGGAGGCCCGCATCTCGCTGCGGGTCTTTTTGCCCACATGGCGGACGGTGTAGTTCATGTCCAGCCGCTGGCCCCCCCGGACGTGATAGCCCGCGTCGGCCGCAAACTCGCTGTTATCGCCGTCCAGCCGGGTGTATACGCCGGTGTACCCCTGCGCACCGCCCAGCTCCAGCCGCACCAGCTCCGCCCGGGCGTTTTCGCCGCACACCGCGCCGTAGTCGCACAGGCTCACCGCCGTGCCGTCCATCATCTGGACGGCGTACACGCGGACCTTCGCGCCCGCCGCCGCGCGGATCTTCGTCTGCACCGCGCCCAAAGCGTTCAGGCCGCCGGACAGCACAAGGACGACGGACAGCTCGCTGTCCGCCCCC
Source organism: uncultured Oscillospiraceae bacterium (assembly GCA_934662925.1). GTDB lineage: Bacteria > Bacillota > Clostridia > Oscillospirales > Oscillospiraceae > Enterenecus. Next base: position 4,261 of record CAKUKL010000054.1, read on the forward strand.
GTCTCGATGAGAATGCGGTCCGCCGCCTGTCCCCCGTCGGGGCAGGTCCAGCGGATGACCACCGGCTCCGCGGGATGAGCGCCCGGCTCCGCCGTCAGGAGGGCGGCGGGGGCCTTGTCCAGCAGCCGGTCAAATTCCCGGCCCATGCCGGTCTCCACGTCCGCCCAGCGGTCGTCCGGCGCCGCGCCGTCCGCCCACGCAAGGCCCGGCGTCAGCCCGCTGACCGCCAGCTTTCCGCCCGCCGTCAGCGGCCGGGCCGTCAGCGGGCTGTCGTTCATTTTCAGCCAATTCCATGTCCGCGAGGGCAGGGGATTGACCCGGATCTCCATATTATCTGCCATGCTCTGTCACCTCGTTTCACCGGCGGTCAGCCGATGCTGCCTTTCATCTCAAGGCGGATGAGGTTGTTCATCTCCACCGCGTATTCCAGCGGCAGCTCCTTGGACACGTTGTCCGCGAAGCCGCTGACGATCATGGCCCGGGCGTCCTCTTCCTTGATGCCCCGGCTCATGAGGTAAAACACCGCGTCGTCGCTGATGCGGCCGATCTTGGCCTCGTGGCCCACGTCGGCGTCGCCGGTGCGGATGTCCATGGCCGGGATGGTGTCCGACCGGGACTGGTCGTCCAGCATCAGCGACTGGCAGGACACCGCCGCCTTGCTCTTCGCGGCCTTCTCCCCGATGACCACGGCGCTGCGGAAGGTGCTGGCGCCGCCGTCCTTGGAGATGGACTTCGTGTTGATATAGGAGGAAGTCTCCTCCCCCACGTGGACCACCTTCGCGCCGGTGTCCAGATCCTGCCCCTTACCGGCGAAGGTGATGCCGGTGAACTCCATCCGGGACTTCTTCCCCTTCAGGATGGTCATGGGGTACAGGTAGGACACGTGGGAGCCGAAGGAGCCGGACACCCACTCCATGACGCCGCCCTCTTCCACCACGGCCCGCTTGGTGTTCAGGTTATACATATTCTTGGACCAGTTCTCGATGGTGGAGTAGCGCAGCTTGGCGTTTTTGCCCACGAACAGCTCCACGCAGCCCGCGTGGAGGTTGGCCACGTTGTACTTCGGGGCGGAGCAGCCCTCGATGAAGTGGAGGTACGCCCCCTCGTCCACGATGATGAGGGTGTGCTCGAACTGGCCCGCGCCGGGGGCGTTGAGCCGGAAGTAGGACTGGAGCGGGATCTCCACCGACACCCCGGGCGGCACGTACACGAAGGAGCCGCCCGACCACACCGCGCCGTGAAGGGCGGCGAACTTGTGGTCCCGGGGGGTGACCAGCTTCATGAAGTGGCTCTGGATCATGGAGGCGTACTCGCCGTGCATGGCGCTCTCCAGATCGGTATACACCACGCCCTTGGCGGCCACGGACTCCTGCAAGTTGTGGTAAACCAGTTCGGAGTCGTACTGCGCACCCACGCCCGCCAGCGACTTGCGCTCCGCCTGCGGGATGCCCAGCCGCTCGAAGGTGTCCTTGATGTCGTCGGGCACGTCGGACCACTTGGCGCTCATGTGGGTGTTGGGCCGGACGTAGGTGACGATATTGTCCATGTCCAGCCCGTCGATGGCGGGGCCCCAGTCGGGCATCTCCATGCTGTTGTAGACCTGAAGGGACTGGAGCCGGAACAGCGTCATCCAGGGGGGGTCTTTCTTTTCCTTGGAGATGCGCTCCACGATCTCCGGCGTCAGGCCCGCCTTCACGCGGTAGGCGTCCTTCTCCTCGTTCCGGAAGTCGTAAAGGCTGCGGTCGATGTTATCGACCTGACTTTTTTCTCTCATGCGTCAGCCCCCGCCTTCCGGCCCGCCAGCGCGAGATACTTCTCGTAGCCGTTTTCGTTGATGTCGTCCACCAGAGAGCCGTCCCCGGTGGTGACGATGTGCCCGTCCACCATCACGTGGGTATGATCCACGGCCAGCGCATCCAGAATCCGGGTGGAGTGGGTGATGATGAGCAGCGCGCCGCCCTGCTCCTTCTGATAGGTGCGCACGCCCTCGCTCACCAGCCGCACCGCGTCCACGTCAAGGCCGGAGTCCGTCTCGTCCAGAATGGCCAGCTTGGGCTGGAACAGCAGCAGCTGCAAAATTTCGATCTTCTTCTTTTCGCCGCCGGAAAAGCCCACATTCAGGCTCCGCCCGGCGTAGGACGGGTCCAGCTGGAGCACCTCCATGGCCTTTTTCAGGTCCTTCTTGAAGTCCCAGAGCCGGATCTTCTTCCCCGTGCGCTGCTCCATGGCGCTGCGCAGGAAGCTCTCCAGCGAAAGGCCGGGCACCTCCAGCGGCTCCTGAAAGGACAGGAACATCCCCGCCCGGGCCCGCTCGTCGGCGGGCTCCTCGGTGATGTCCCGGCCGTCAAACTCGATGCTGCCCGCCGTCACGTGGTAGCGGGGGCTGCCCATCAGCGTATAGCCCAGCGTGGACTTGCCCGCGCCGTTGGGGCCCATGAGGACGTGGGTCTCCCCCTCGTTGATCGTCAGATCCACCCCGTGGAGGATCGCCTTGTCCTCCACGCTGGCGTCAATGTGGTTCACCTTCAAAACCGGTGCAGTCATTTGTGATCACCTTCCAAAATTATCTATATTCCATTATTCCTACCTGTTTAGTGTAATTTGCATGGACATTATAGCGTTCCATTTCATAGTTGTCAACTATGCTTTGCGGAAATCTTCCGGCTTGTCCGGCTTATTCGACACTTTTTACCCTTTGTCCAACTTTTTCCGTCAAATACCGTCAAAACGCTGCGGTCACGGCGTTTCCGGCGGAAAATCCTCGAAAATTGGTTTATATCCCAATATTAGCGCATTAAAGTGAAATAAATGTTCACATCTTCAAAAATCTGCGCTCCCGTCTCCATCTTCTTTGTAAAAAAGTGTGGAAGCGGCTTGCTTTTATTTCCCCCGCATGGTAAAATTGGTTCGAATATCAGGTGGCCCATTTTTTATGGACAGACCGGAAGCGTCTGCAATTTACTTCCGGCAGCAGGCAGAAGGGAGGGAATAAAACGCCGCACAGCCTGTACATCTGCTTGAGCCGGAACGTAAGCCCCGCCGGAACAGCGGGATAGATCTGGCAACCTGAAGGAGGTTTTGAAAAACATGAAGAAGACAGGGAAACGATGGCTGGCGGCCCTGCTGGCAGTCATCATGACCGTCGGCGTGCTCCCCATGAGCGCGCTGGCCGCCGGGCCCGAGACCGACGGATCGTCGTCGGTGGTCACTGACACGGAGACGAGCACCGAAACTTCCGGCGCCAATCTGGTCAAGACCGCCCAGTACGACCCCGCCACCGGCAAGTACACCATCACGCTGGAATCCTGGGTCACCGGCGAGGTGAAGCCGGGTTCCACCAAGCCCATGGACATCGTCCTCCTGCTGGACGTGTCCGGCTCCATGGATGATCCGTTCACCACCGTCACCACTGATGCGTACAAACCGTGCAAAGATTGGTTCGGATCGGAGTACAACAACGAGGACTACTTCGACAACAAAGATAATCTGTGGTATAAGCTGGCTGACGGCACCTATGTTCAGGTCAGCGTTACCCGGGTCGAGACTGGCCCATGGTATAACAAAACCGTCACCTACACCTATACATGGGACGGGCAAACCGAGCCTGTGGTCTCCATCGGAGATTGGACTCAGCCCCGCCTCAATCTTTACTACAAGACCGAAGAAACCTCTAGTGTAGATAAGATTGACGCCTTGAAGTCCGCTGTCGGCAAATTCATCGACACCGTTGCGGAAAAGTCTCCTGACAGCCGGATCTCCATCGTGAAGTTTGCCGGTAATGAAACCGATCGGATCGGCAACGACTTCTATAACGAACGCGGTTACAGATATAACAACACCCAGATCGTCACAAAACTGACCGCAGCGAATGCAGAGGGCGTAACGACTCTGAAGCGTGCCGTAAACAGTCTGGAGGCCGCCGGCGCGACTGAGGCGGACAACGGCATGAACAAGGCCGCAAAAGCCTTGGAAAATGCCACTCAGGACAAGGTCGTGATCATGTTCACCGACGGCGTGCCCACCCGTTTCAGCGAGTGGGACGGCACTGTTGCCAACGCCGCCATCAGCAAGGCCCAGGAACTGAAGGCCGGCGGCGCCAGGATCTTCACCATCGGCGTGTTCAAGGA
>CAKUKL010000055.1 GCA_934662925.1 uncultured Oscillospiraceae bacterium
GTCATGCAGCGCGACGTGGACTACGTCGTCCGCGACGGCCAGATCATCATCGTCGATGAGTTCACCGGCCGTCTGATGTTCGGCCGCCGCTATAATGAAGGTCTGCATCAGGCCATCGAGGCCAAGGAGGGCGTCAAGGTCCAGCACGAGAGCAAGACCCTTGCGACCATCACCTTCCAGAACTACTTCCGCCTGTACCGCAAGCTGTCCGGCATGACCGGTACCGCCATGACCGAGGAGGAGGAGTTCGGCACCATCTATTCTCTGGACATCGTGGAGATCCCCACCAACCGGCCGCTGGCCCGTGTGGACTGGCCCGACGTGGTGTACCAGACGGAGCAGGGCAAGTACAAGGCCATCGTGGAACAGATCCGCGCCTGCCACGAAAAGGGCCAGCCCGTGCTGGTGGGCACCGTGTCCATCGAGATCTCCGAGCTGGTGAGCAAGATGCTCTCCAAGGCGGGCATCAAGCACAACGTGCTGAACGCCAAGCACCACGAGAAGGAAGCGGAGATCGTGGCTCAGGCCGGTAAGTTCGGCGCCGTCACCGTGGCCACCAACATGGCCGGCCGTGGTACCGACATCATGCTGGGCGGCAACGCGGAGTACATGGCCAAGGCGGAGCTGCGTAAGAACGGCATGAGCGACGAGCTGCTGGCCGAGTGCGACGGCCACGCCGACACCGACAACGAGGAGATCCTCGCCGCCCGGAAGGCCTTTGCCGAGGCGGAGGCCAAGTACAAGACCGAGATCCAGGCCGAGGCGGAGAAGGTCCGCGCCGCGGGCGGCCTTTACATTCTGGGCACCGAGCGCCACGAGTCCCGCCGTATCGACAACCAGCTGCGCGGCCGTGCCGGCCGTCAGGGCGACCCGGGCGAGAGCCGGTTCTTCCTCTCTCTGGAGGACGATATCCTGCGGCTGTTCGGCTCCGAGCGCATCCAGAACATGATGACGACGCTGGGCGTGGACGACGACACGCCGCTGGACCAGAAGATGCTGTCCAACGCCATCGAGAACGCCCAGAAGCGGGTGGAGTCCCGGAACTTCCAGACCCGTAAGACGGTGCTGGAGTACGACGACGTCATGAATACCCAGCGTGAGGTCATTTACGGCCAGCGGCGCAAGGTGCTGGACGGCGAGGATCTTCAGAGTGCCATCGAGAACATGCTCAACTCCACCGTGTCCGGCCTTGTGTCCGGCCACATGGGCGAGCAGGCTCATATGGACGAAGAGGCGTTCCACGCCGCCTTCGGCCACCTGTCCGGGACGCTGTTCACCAGCGAGCAGCTGCTGGATTACCAGAAGAAGGCCCCGTCCCTGTCCGCCGACGAGCTGACGGAGCAGATGACCCAGACCCTCAAGGACAACTACGCCAAGCGCGAGGCGCAGGTCAACGAGCTGCTGGCCCCGCTGTTCCGCGACGGCAAGGCCCCCATGCGGGAGCTGGAGCGCGTGGTGCTGCTGCGGGTGGTGGACGAGTACTGGATGGATCACATCGACGCCATGCAGGAGCTGCGCCAGGGCATCGGCCTGCGGGCTTACGGTCAGTCCGACCCCGTGGTGGAGTACAAGCGCGAGGGCTACGACATGTTCGAGCAGATGATCGCCGCTATTCAGGAGGAGACGCTGACCCGGCTGTTCACCCTGCGGCTCAAGAGCAACGAGGAGATCCGCCGCGAGCGGGTGGCCAAGGTCACCGGTGAGTCCGGCGGCTCGGACAACACCGTGAAGAAGCAGCCCGTGCGCAAGGTGCAGAAGATCGGCCGCAACGATCCCTGCCCCTGCGGCTCCGGCCTGAAGTGGAAAAAGTGCACGTGCGCCGAGTATCATAAGGATGTGCAGTAAGATTTCTGCACCCAACGTGGAAAAGTGAGCGGAAACGGCACTTTTTCCACAGGGCCGCAGAGCGGCCCCGGCGCGGGTGCGCCGTACAAGGTTTCGCGGGGCGAAATCTTGGCGCAGGCGGAATTCACTTCCGCCGAGCAGACTGAAACGGGGTCCCCACGGGGCCGGACCCGCGGGGCGAAAAAGTGTACTTGCCCGGAGTACCACAAGGACGTGCAGTAATAGAGTATTTTTCCCACCCAAGCATCAACACGCAACGGAGGTAAACCATGTCTGTGATCCAATGCGAGCACAATGGCGTGATCTGCCAGCAATCTGAAGAAATTTCCGCCATCCCCGGGGTGGCCCATGGGTTTTCCACCCGGATCGGCGGCGTGTCTCAGGGCGTATACGAGTCGCTGAACCTGGGCCTGTCCCGGGGGGACGACCCGGACTGCGTCCGGGAGAACTACCGGCGGTTTCTGGCCGCCGTGGGCTGTACCGGCCGGAGCTACGCCATGTGCAGTCAGGTCCACGGCGACACGGTGCGCACCGTCACCACCGCCGACATCAAGACCGACCTGTACGGGCGGCTGGGTTACGAGGGAGACGGCCTGATGACCGCCATCCCCGGGGTGACGCTGGTGGTGTTTTCCGCCGACTGCATCCCCATCCTGCTGTGCGACCCGGTGCGCCGGGTCATCGCCGCCGTTCACTCCGGTTGGCGGGGCACCGCCGCCGGTATCGTCACCCGGGCGGTGGAGCGGATGCGGGAGGTATACGGCTGCCGCCCGGAGGACATCCGGGCCGCCGTCGGGCCGGGGATCGGCCCCTGCTGCTTCGAGACCCACGAGGATGTCCCCAACGCCATGATGGCGGCGGTGGCCACCCCCGCGTTACCTTATATCAAAATTAAAGAAAACGGGAAGTTTACCGTAGACCTGAAGGGCATCAACGCAAGGCGGCTGGAGTTGGCCGGGCTGGACCCGGCCAACATCGCCGTCTCCGGCGACTGCACCTGCTGCATGGCGGACAAGTACTGGAGCCACCGGCGGCAGGGCAATGAGCGGGGCTCCATGGCCGCCGTCATCGAGCTGCTATGAGTCGGCGCGGGGTATTTGCGCTGGCCGCGGCGATGCTGCTGCTGACGGCCTGCGGCGGCCCTCCGGCGGCGGAAAGTCTATCTCCGGAGCCTTCCCCCTCCGCTACCGCCGCCCCGGCTCCCGAGGCGGCGGAATTTGCCCTGGGGTATGCCGGGGGCAGCTCCCTTCACCCGCTGAAGGCCGCGGATCAGAGCAGTCTGGACGTGGACTCGCTGGTGTACGAGGGGCTGTACGGGCTGGACGAGCGGTTTGAGGCAAAGCCGGTGCTGGCCCAGTCCGCGTCGGTGAGCGGCGACGGCCTGACGTGGACGGTGGCCCTCCGGACGGACGCCGCCTTTTCCGACGGGACGGCGCTGACGGCGGAGCACGTGGTCTCCTCTCTCCGGGCGGCTATGGGAAGCGCCCTGTACGCCGCTTGCATGGCGGGCATCACCTCCATCCGGGCCGGGGAGGGCGCGGTGACCATCACCCTGTCCGCCCCCAACGGGGCGCTGCCCGTCCTGCTCACCGCGCCGGTGACGCTGGACGCCGGGGGCGACCTGCCGCTGGGTACCGGGCCTTACGTGTTCGACGGAGAGGGGGAGGCCCTCAAGCTGGCGGCCAACCCCAACTGGTGGCAGGGCCGCCGCCCGCCCTTCGACACCATTCCGCTGCGGGCCTATGAGACGCTGGACGACCGCATCTCCGCCTTCGACAGCGGCCTTGTGACGGCGGTGACCAACGACTTTACCGCATCCGGGGCGTTGGGCTACTCCGGCACCTATGAGACACACGACTATCTCTCGCCCATCATGCTGTTTGTGGGCTTCAATACGGCGAAAGGCCCCTGCGCCGATCCGAACGTCCGCGCCGCCCTGTCCCGGGCCTTTGACCGGACGTCCATCGTGTCCGTGCTGATGTCCGGCCACGGGGAAGCCGCGGCCCTGCCGGTGCCGCCCGCAAGCGGGCAGTACAGCGAGACGGCCGCCGCCCTGCTGGACTACGACCTGACGGCGGCGGAGGAGCTTCTGGCCGCCGCGGGCTACTCCCGCAATGAGGACGGCCAGCTCATCCGGCGGCGGAGCGCCCTGTCCCTGACACTGGCGGTGAACCGGGACAGCGTAGTGAAGTGCTCCATCGCCCGGTACATCGCAAAAAACCTGACGGAGCTGGGCATGGCCGTCACTGTGTCCGAGCTGGACTGGAACGACTACACCGCCGCCCTGACCGCCGGAAATTTTGACCTCTATCTGGGCGAGGTAAAGCTTACCGCCGACTTTGACTTTACCGCGCTGGTGTCCGGCGGACTGAACTACGGCGGGTATGAAAACGCCGAGGTGTGGGCGTTGCTGGCCGCGTGGCGGGCGGCCTCCGGCGACAGCCGCGCGGCTGCGGCGGAGACGCTCTTTACCGCCATGGCCGCAGACCTGCCCTTCGCGCCGCTGTGCTTCAAGAACCGCTCCCTGCTGGTGCGCTGGGGCATGGTGGAGTCGCTGGCCCCGGTGTGGGGCGCGCCCTTTGCCGGCGTGGAGAGCTGGCAGACAAATTAGCAGATGATCAGCCGCAAAACGGCTGCTGAGAAAAATTCCAAGGGGGAATTTGGGATGGCAATGAACTATGTATTCCGATGCTATGTGGAAAAGAAGCCCGGCTTCGACGTGGAGGCCCGGAAGGTGCTCCATGAGCTGCGGGACCAGCTGGGGATCCGGGGCCTGACGGGCCTGCGGCTCTTCAACCGGTACGATGCGGAGGGCCTTGACTACCCGGTGTATCTCAACGCCAAGACCACCGTGTTTTCCGAGCCGCAGGTGGATCAGATCTACGACGAGAACCTGCCCAAGCTGGAGGGGGAGACCCACATCGTGGCGGTGGAGGCCCTGCCCGGGCAGTATGACCAGCGGGCGGACTCCTGCGCCCAGTGCATCATGCTGCTGGCGGGCGTGGAGCGCCCGACGGTGAAAAACGCCCGGGTGTACGTCCTGTCCGGCGCGCTGAGCGAAGAAGAGCTGGACAAGATCCGCAATTACCTCATCAACCCGGTGGAGAGCCGTGAGGCGTCCATGGACAAGCCGGAGACGCTGGCGCAGGACTATCCCGTCCCCGCGCCGGTGGCGGTGCTGGACGGCTTTACCGCGCTGGACGAGGCGGGCCTTGCCGCTGTGCTGGACGACTACGGCCTTGCCATGGATCTGGCCGACCTCAAGTTCCTTCAGGCCCACTTCCGGGACGAGGAGAAGCGGGACCCCACCATCACCGAGGTCCGGGTGGTGGACACCTACTGGTCCGACCACTGCCGCCACACCACCTTCGGCACCCACATCGACGCGGTGGAGATCCTTGACGAGGACGTGGCGAAGGCCTATGAGCAGTACCTCGCCGCCCGGATAGAGGTCTACGGCGAGGAGAAGGCCGCCCAGCGGCCCCAGACCCTCATGGATATGGGCACGCTGGCGGCCAAGGTGCTGAAAAAGCGCGGCGTGCTCCGGCACCTCGACGAGAGCGAGGAGATCAACGCCTGCTCCATCCATGTCACCGCCACGGTGGACGGCGAGGAGCAGGACTGGCTGCTCATGTTCAAGAACGAGACTCACAACCACCCCACCGAGATCGAGCCCTTCGGCGGCGCGGCCACCTGCATCGGCGGCTGCATCCGGGACCCCCTGTCCGGCCGGGCCTACGTCTATCAGGCCATGCGCGTCACCGGCTGCGGCGACCCCCGCACCCCGCTGGAGGACACTATCCCCGGCAAGCTGCCCCAGCGGAAGATCGCCCAGACCGCCGCGGCGGGCTATTCCTCCTACGGCAACCAGATCGGCCTTGCCACCGGCCTTGTCAGCGAGATCTACCACCCCGGCTACGTGGCCAAGCATCTGGAGGTAGGCGCCGTGGTGGGCGCGGCTCCGGCGGAGAACGTGGTGCGGGAGCGCCCCGTCCCCGGGGATAAGATCATCCTGCTGGGCGGCCGCACCGGCCGGGACGGCATCGGCGGCGCCACCGGCTCCTCCAAGAGCCACAACAAAAAGTCGCTGGAGACCATGGCCTCCGAGGTCCAGAAGGGCAACGCCCCCGAGGAGCGCAAGATCCAGCGCCTGTTCCGCAACAGCGAGGTGACCCGCCTCATCCGCCGGTGCAACGACTTCGGCGCGGGCGGCGTGTCCGTGGCCATCGGCGAGCTGGCCGACGGCCTTGACATCGATCTGGACGCCGTGCGCAAGAAGTACGACGGTCTGGACGGCACGGAGCTTGCCATTTCCGAAAGTCAGGAGCGCATGGCGGTGGTGGTGTCCGCGGAGGACGCGGATAAGTTCATCGCCTACGCCCAGGCGGAAAATCTGGAGGCCTACGAGGTGGCCCGGGTCACCGAGAGCCCCCGGATGGTCATGCACTGGAACGGCGCGGTCATCGCCGACCTGTCCCGGGAGTTCCTGAACTCCAACGGCGCGGACAAGCACACCACCGTTTCCGTTCCCAAGCTGGGCGGCCCCGTCACCGCCGCCCACGGCGGGACGTTCATTGAAAAGTGCGAATCCATCCTCCACGACCCCAATCTGGCCTCCCAGCGGGGCCTTGTGGAGCGGTTCGACTCCACCATCGGCGCGGGCTCCGTGCTGGTGCCCTTCGGCGGCCGGAACCAGGCCACCCCCACGCAGGTCATGGCCGCGCTGCTGCCCGTGGGCCCCGGCCACGAGACGGAGGACTGCTCCGTCATGGCCTACGGCTTCGACCCCTACCTCACGTCCTCCAACCCCTTCGTGGGCGCGGCCACCGCGGTGGTGGACTCCGTGGCCAAGCTGGTGGCCGCGGGCTGTGCGCCGGAGGACGCCTACCTGACCTTCCAGGAGTATTTTGAGAAGCTCCGGGATGAGCCGGAGCGCTGGGGCAAGCCCTTCTCTGCCGTTCTGGGCGCGCTGTCCGCCCAGCTGGCGCTGGGCGTGGCCGCCATCGGCGGCAAGGACTCCATGTCCGGTTCCTTCCTCGACATGGACGTGCCTCCCACGCTCATCTCCTTTGCCATCGCCCACACCAAGGCCCCCAAGGTGCTGTCCCCCGAGTTCAAGGCGCTGGGCCACAAGGTGTACCTCTTCGAGGCCCCCGCCGGGGACTACGAGGGCACCCGGAAGCTGTGGGACGAGTTCCACGCCCTGTGCGAGGCGGGCAAGATCCGGGCCGCGTGGGCTGTGGGCGCCGGCGGCGTCATGGACGGCCTGATGAAGATGGCCTTCGGCAATGAGCTGGGCTTCACCCAGGCCGACGGCATGGCGGATTTCGACTGGTTTGCCCCCCGGTACGGCTCCATCATCGCCGAGGTGGAGGGCGAGTGCGGCGCCCTTCTGCTGGGCAAGACCACCTATTCCCCCATGCTGGAGGTGGCGGACGCCTACCTGCCGCTGGGCGACCTTCAGGACATCTGGGAGACCACGCTGGAGGAGGTTTATCCCACTCAGGCGGACACAGGCCTGAAGGACTCCGACATGATCGACATTTTCTGCTCCGAGCGGTCCCCGCTGGTGGCCACGGAGAAATTCGCCCGGCCCCGGGCGGTGATCCCCGTGTTCCCCGGCACCAACTGCGAGTACGACACCGCCAACGCCTGTCTCCGGGCGGGCATCGAGCCGGAGATCGTCGTGGTGCGCAACCTCGATCCCAACGTGCTCCGGGAATCCGCCGACGCCCTGGCTTCCGCCATCGGCCGCAGCCAGATGATGATCCTGCCCGGCGGCTTCTCCGGCGGCGACGAGCCGGACGGCTCCGCCAAGTTCATCGTGTCCTTCCTGCGGAACCCCAAGCTCACCGATGCGGTCCACGATCTGCTGAAAAACCGGGACGGCCTGATGCTGGGCATCTGCAACGGCTTCCAGGCGCTGGTGAAGCTGGGCCTCGTCCCCTACGGCGAGATCCGCCAGACTGACAACACCTGCCCCACCCTGACCTACAACCTCATCGGCCGCCACCAGAGCCGGTACGTCACCACCCGGGTGGCCTCCGTCAAGTCCCCGTGGATGCTGCTCAGCCAGTTGGACGACATGTACACCATCCCCGTCTCCCACGGCGAGGGCCGCTTCGTGGCTCCCGACGCCATTCTGAGCGAGATGATCGCCAACGGCCAGATCGCCACCCAGTATACCGACACTGCGTCCATCCCCTCCCTCCACATCTCCGCCAACCCCAACGGCTCGGTGGAGTCCATCGAGGGAATCTTCTCTCCGGATGGCCGGGTGTTCGGCAAGATGGGTCACAGCGAGCGCCGGGGCGACTTCATCGCCAAGAACATCCCCGGCAACAAGCACCAGCCCATTTTCGAGTCCGGCGCGCTGTACTTCA
>CAKUKL010000056.1 GCA_934662925.1 uncultured Oscillospiraceae bacterium
CCGGTGTTCGACGCCATCGACACCGTGGAGCTGTGTGTCCCCGTGTTTGCCGCTATGCTGGACACCCTCACCGTCAAGGAAAAGAACATGGCACGGGCGGCCTCCGGCGGCTTCATCAACGCCACCGACTGCGCCGACTATCTGGTGAAGAAGGGCATGCCCTTCCGGGAGGCCTACATGATCGTGGGCCGGCTGGTGAACATGTGCATCCGCAGCGGCGAGAGTCTGGACACCCTGCCGCTGAAGGACTTCCGCTCCATCTCCGCCCTGTTCGACGAGGACGTGTACGACGCCCTCCAGCTCAAGACCTGCGTCAACGGCCGCAAGGTCTACGGCGGCCCCTCCGCCGAGAGCGTCCAGACCCAGATCCAGCTCATTGAGGACTTCGTGGCCGCCCGCAGCGGCGCGGACGCGCAAACGGGGGCGACGGTATGAAGCCAAAGGTCTATATCGACGGTAAGGAGGGCACCACCGGCCTTCAGATCTATGACCGTCTGTCCGCCCGGGAGGACATCGAGCTGCTGCTCATCGACGAGGACAAGCGCAAGGACGCGGACGAGCGAAAAAAGCTTATGGACAGCGCCGACCTTGTGTTCCTCTGCCTGCCGGACGTTGCTGCCATCGAGGCGGTGACGCTGGTGGAAAACCCGAAAACAAAGATCATCGACGCCTCCACCGCCCACCGGACGGCGGAGGGCTGGGTGTACGGCTTCCCGGAGCTGCTGGCCGGTCAGCGCCAGCGGGTGAAATTCGCCCACCGGGTGGCGAACCCCGGCTGCCACGCCACGGGCTTTCTGTCCTCCGTGGCCCCGCTGTCGGCGCTGGGCATCCTGCCCCCCGACTACCCCGTGACCTGTTATTCCCTCACCGGCTACTCCGGCGGCGGAAAAAAGATGATCGCCCAGTATGAGAACGACAAGACCCCGGATCTGTTCAGCCCCCGGACCTATGGCCTGAACCTGAACCACAAGCACCTGCCCGAGATGCAGAAACTGGCGAAGCTGGACCATCCCCCGGTGTTCTGTCCGGTGGTGGACGACTATTACAAGGGCATGGAGACGGTGGTCATGCTCCACAACCGGCTCCTCCGGGGCACCCCCACTGCAGAGGACATCTCCGAGATGCTGGCCTCCTACTACGACGGTCAGGCGGTGGTGCAGGTGGCCCCCTTCGGGGAGCATCCCGCCCAGCTGGCCGCCAACGATATGGCGGGGAAGGACGGCCTGCGGCTCATCGTCTGCGGCGACGGGGACCGCACCACCGTGACGGCCCTGTTCGACAATCTGGGCAAGGGCGCTTCCGGCGCCGCCGTCCAGAACATGAACCTGATGCTGGGGTTTGATGAAACAACGGGGCTCGTTCTGGACTGATATTTTTTCCAGAAATCGAACCCGGGCTTTGACGAAGCCCGGGAGCATCCTTTATAATGAAAGCAATGGGGCCGCCAGCGCGGCCCGTGACGGGTGCCGGAGGCGCAGCCGCGGCACGAGATCAAAGGAGTTGTCTGTATATGAAAACCATTTCCGGCGGCGTGTGCGCCCCCAAGGGCTTTAAGGCGTCCGGCGTGTACTGCGGCGTGAAGAGCGGCCATGCCGACGCGCCCCAGACCGTTCTGCCCTCCGCCAAACACAAGAGCGACCTTGCCATGATCCTGTCCGACTGCGAGTGCACCGCCGCGGCGGTCTACACCCTCAACCGGGTGAAGGCCGCGCCGCTTTACATCACCATGGACCATCTGGAGGACGGCGTGTGCCGTGGCGTCATCGCCAACAGCGGCAACGCCAACGCCTGCGCCCCCGAAAGCCACGAGAACGCTGAGAAGATGAGCGAGCTTGCCGCGGCGGCCACCGGCCTGAAGGCCGCGGACTTCGTGGTGGCGTCCACCGGTGTCATCGGCCAGACCCTGAACATCGCCGCCGTTGAGAAGGGCGTGGGCCCGCTGACCGAGGGCCTGAGCTATGACGGCTCCGACGCGGCGGCTACCGCCATCATGACCACTGACACGGTGAAGAAGGAGACCGCCGTCACCCTGACCATCGGCGGCAAGGCCGTCACCATCGGCGCCATCGCCAAGGGTTCCGGTATGATCCACCCCAACATGGGCACCATGCTGTGCTTCATCACCACCGACTGTGCCATCACCCACGACATGCTTCAGGAGGCCCTTCACGAGATCGTCCCCCGCACCTTCAACCGCGTCACCGTGGACGGCGACACCTCCACTAACGACATGTGCGTCGTCATGGCCAACGGCATGGCGGGCAACCCCCTCATCGAGTGGAAGGACGACGACTACACCATCTTTGAAAAGGCACTCCATCAGGTGTGCGAGCACATGGCCCGCTCCATCGCCGCCGACGGCGAGGGCGCGTCCCGCCTCGTGACCTGCACCGTCACCCGCGCCCGCAGCGAGGAGTCCGCCGAGCGCCTTGCCAAGGCCGTGGTGGGTTCCTCTCTGGTGAAGGCAGCCATGTTCGGCGCGGATGCCAACTGGGGCCGCGTTCTCTGCGCCATGGGCTACTCCAAAGCTCCCTTCCGCCCTGAGTATGTGGACATCAAATTTTCCTCCATTCTGGGCGAAGTGCTGGTCTGCGAAAAGGGCACCGGCCTTGACTTCGACGAGGACCTTGCCAAAAAGATCCTCTCTCAGGACGAAGTGGTCATCGACGTCTGCCTGAATGAGGGAGAGCACGGGGCGACGTGCTGGGGATGCGACTTAACATACGAATACGTTAAGATAAACGGAGATTACAGATCCTGAACTTTTGAACGAAGGTGTTCCTAATGGCTTATTCACTGGTAGACCGGGCGCAGGTGCTGGCCGAAGCCCTGCCCTACATTCAGAAATACAGCGGCAAGACCATCGTGGTCAAATACGGCGGCAACGCCATGGTGTCCGAGGAGCTGCGCCGGGCCGTCATTTCCGACATCGTGCTGCTCTCCCTTGTCGGTATCCGGGTGGTGGTAGTCCACGGCGGCGGGCCGGAGATCAACGACATGCTCCGGAAGATCGGCAAGGAATCCAGGTTTGTGGACGGCCTGCGGTATACCGATGAGGAGACCATGGACATCGTCCAGCAGGTGCTGTGCGGCAAGGTCAACAAGGACCTTGTGGCCCTCATCAACCGTCAGGGCGGCCGGGCCGTGGGCCTGTGCGGCATGGACGACGGGCTTATCCGGGCGGTGCGTCTGGACGAAAAATACGGCCTTGTGGGCGAGGTCACCGAGGTGAACCCCCAGCCGGTGTTCGACTGCATGGAGAACGGCTATATCCCTGTGGTGTCCACCGTGGCGCAGGGGATGGACGCGGACACCGCCTACAACATCAACGCCGACACCGCGGCGGCCAAGCTGGCGGTGGCCCTCCACGCGGAAAAGCTTATCCTGCTCACCGACGTTCGGGGCCTGCTGCGCGACCCGTCGGATGAGGAGACCCTCATCCATCAGGCCCGGGTGTCCGAGATCCCGGGGCTTATCAAGGACGGCGTCATCAAGGGCGGCATGATCCCCAAGATCGACTGTTCCGTGGAGGCGGTGCGCTCCGGTGTCCACTCCACCGTCATTCTGGACGGCCGTATCCCCCACTCCATCCTCATCGAACTGCTGTCCGACGAGGGTGTTGGGACGATGCTAATACAATAAGGAGGGCAAATACATGACCTTTGAAGAACTCAAGGCGCTGGACGAGCAGTATGTCCTCCAGACATACGGCCGGAATCCCATCGCCATTGACCACGGCCGCGGGGCCACTCTGTACGATCTGGATGGCAGGGAATACATCGACTTCACCGCCGGCATCGGCGTCAACTCCGTGGGCACCGCCAACCCCAAGTGGCAGGCGGCCATCGCGGAGCAGGCGGCCAAGCTGGGGCACATCTCCAACCTGTTCTACACCCAGCCCTGTGTGCTGCTGGCGAAGAAGCTGTGCACCCGCTCCGGCATGGCGGCGGCCTTCTTCGGTAACTCCGGCGCCGAGGCCAACGAGGGCATCATCAAGCTGGCCCGGAAGTATTCCTTTGACAAATACGGCGCGGGCCGGGGGACGGTCATTACCCTGAACCACTCCTTCCATGGCCGCACCATCACCACGCTGGCCGCCACCGGTCAGGACGTGTTCCATAACTATTTCTTCCCCTTCACCGAGGGCTTCCGCTACGCAGACCCCACGCTGGACAGCGTGCAGGAGGTGGCGGGCCACGACGTGTGCGCCGTCATGCTGGAGCTGGTGCAGGGCGAGGGCGGCGTGCTGCCCATGGAGCCGGAATTCGTCGCCGGGCTTGCAAAGCTCTGCGAGGAGCGTGACTGGCTGCTGCTGGTGGACGAGGTGCAGACCGGCATCGGCCGCACCGGCTCCCTGTTCTGCTTCCAGCAGTTCGGCATTTTGCCCGACGCCTGCTCCTTTGCCAAGGGTATCGCGGGCGGCCTGCCCATGGGCGGCTTCCTCGTGAACGAGAAGTGCCGGAAGGTCCTCGGCCCCGGCCAGCACGCCACCACCTTCGGCGGCAACCCGGTGTGCGCCGCCGCGGGCTGCGCCGTGCTGGACATTCTGGACGACGCCGTCATGGAGGACGTGAAGAAAAAGGGCGCCTATATCCGGGAATCCATTGAGGCCATGGAGCTGCCCTGCCTCGGCAAGACCCGGGGCATGGGCCTGATGATTGGCGTGGCTGTGGCGGACGGATATTCCAATAAGGACCTGTGCGCCCGGCTCAACAGCGCGGGCCTGCTGTCCCTGACCGCCGGGCCGGGGCTGCGGTTCCTGCCGCCGCTGACCATCACTATGGAAGAGATCGACAAGGGCCTTGCCATCCTGAAGGATGCGCTGAGCCGCGTATAAAAGGGGAGAGAGACGATGAAAAAAGACCTGCTCAAGCTGCTGGACCTGACCAGGGAGGACATCACCGAGATCCTGGACACGGCAGATCAGATGAAATACAGCCAGAAGCACGGCATTGCCCACGACTATCTCAAGGGCAAGACGCTGGCCATGATCTTCGAGAAGAATTCCACCCGCACCCGCGTGTCCTTTGAGGTGGGCATGTACCAGCTGGGCGGCCACGCCCTGTTCCTCTCCGGCAAGGAGAGTCAGATCGGCCGGGGCGAGCCGGTGGAGGACACCGCCCGGGTGCTCAGCCGCTACTGCGACGGCATTATGATCCGCACCTACGCCCAGAAAGAGGTGGAGGATCTGGCAAAGTACGCCTCCATCCCCGTTATCAACGGCCTGACGGACTTCTGCCACCCCTGTCAGGTGCTGGCCGACCTGATGACCGTCCGGGAGAAGCAGACCCGGCTGGATGGCCTGAAGCTGGCCTTCATCGGCGACGGCAACAACATGGCCAACTCCCTCATCGTGGGCGGCCTGAAGTGCGGCATGGATGTGTCCGTGGCCTGCCCGGAGGGGTATGACCCCGATCCCGAGGTGCTGGCCTTTGCCAGAACCGTCATCGACGCGAAGTTCGAGCTGTGCCGCGCCCCCGCCGACGCCGTCAAGGATGCCGACGTGGTGGTCACCGACGTGTGGGCGTCCATGGGTCAGGAGGAGGAGAAGGCTGTCCGGGAGAAGGCCTTCGCCGGTTACTGCGTGGACGAGAAGCTCATGGAGCTGGCCCATCCCGGCTGCATGGTGCAGCACTGCCTGCCTGCCCACCGGGGGGAGGAGATCAGCGCGGGTGTGTTCGAGGCCCACGCCGACGAGATCTTTGAGGAGGCTGAGAACCGGCTCCACGCCCAGAAGGCGGTCATGTACCTGCTGATGAAGGATTGACAGCGAATAAAATCGTTTGAAAGTTGCGAAAAACCGATGAAAAGCACGCGCTTTTCATCGGTTTTTCGCATTTGAATCAATTCAAATCAGGGCTTATGCAGCGCCGCCGCCCTCGGTGACGGCCTCCGGGACGTTCTGGTAGTCCCACTGGTGGTCGGTGTCCGCCATCCAGTCGCTGGTAACGTTGAAGTAGTGCCAGTAGTCCGGATCGTCCGTGCCCGCGTCCCACGTGGCGTCCACGCAGTACCACTTTCCGTTCAGCTTTACCTCGTTCCACGCGTGGTTCTCCCGGCTCTGGAAGGCCGCGCCGACGACGGTGATGCACTCGATGTCCGCCATGTCCATAAGCAGCTGAAAACCGCTGGCGAAGCCCAGACAGAGGGCAGTGCGGTTCACCAGTGCGCCGTAGGGCTCGAAGGACTCCCGGGGCGTTTCCGTCTGCGGATCCTGATGGGTCCAGTCGTATTCCACGTTGGCGCAGAGCCAGCGGTAAATGGCCCGCTCCTTTTCAAGGCCGGTCATATCGCCGGTCAGCACCTCGCTGAGGATACCGGCGGCGGCAGACAGGGTGACGGCGTCCTTTTCGGACAGAGAGGCGGCGTCACCGCCCCGCCACGCGGACAGAATGGCGGAGGTGTCGTAGATGGTCATGTCGTCCAGCCCGGGATCGGTGTATGGGATGCGGCCGTTATCCAGCCGGTCGGACTGGAGCGCCTCGGGCACGCCCACGGCGTTGGCACCGTCGCCGAAGCAGCTGTCAAAGGCGGCCCGCACGGCCTCGGGGTCGTCGGCGATGATGAGGGCTACGTGCCCGGTTCGGCTCAAAACCAGAGCGTTTTCCACCATGGCGGCCTGATCGGGGGCGTAGCCGGTGAAGTCGCCCTGCCGCTGGAGCAGGTAGTCCTGGAGTCGTTCCACGGCGGCGGGAATATCGTCGTCGCTGAGCATGAAAACGGCTAACTCAAAGGCACTTGCGCCGCCCGCCCGGGCGATGGCCCCGTCGGGCAGGTCGATGCCCGTCAGGCCGTAGTAAGCGTCGGCATAGTCTGTGACATCGGGGTCTGAGAGGTACAGTTCGGCGGCATCGGGACCGGCTTCCTCCAGCATGACCTGTAAAATGGTGGAGCAGGACTGTTCTGTGACATCCCGCGGCGCTTTTGAGCAGGCGGACAGAAGCAGACCGAGGGCCAGCAGAATGGGAACGATCCGTTTTGTCATAAAAAACCACCTCTTTTGCACAGTATAGCACAGAAGAGGCGGCGGTGTCCATTTAAGAATCCCTTAAAGATTCTTTGTAAAAACAGAAAGAGGGCCGCAGTGCGGCCCTCGGGCAGGACAAAGGATCACTCGGACAGGTAGCTTTTCAGCAGCACCTGAAGCAGCTCGTCCCGGTCGAGACGGCGGATGAGGGTCCGGGCGTTGTTGTAGTTGGTGATATAGGTGGGGTCCTCGGAGAGGATGTAGCCCACGATCTGGTTGATGGGGTTATAGCCCTTCTCCTGAAGCGCGTTGTAAACGGTGGTGAGGATATATTTGATCTCAGCGTCCTTGTCACCGAGGACGCTGAACTTGCGTGTGTAATCCATGTCGGGCATTTGGGAGCACCCCCTGCTAAAATTCTGGAACTATTGTACCCCGGCGGGAGAAAAAAGTAAAGAGATAGCGGGAAAAATTTGCTGGCCGTAACACAAATGAAAGAAAAGCCTTCCGCGCGCATGTTGCGGCAGAAAGCAAATTTTGATTTTTTCGCCGCTGGGTTGGCGGAACTCTGCGAGGTTTTTTGACGAACGCAAAAGCCCTCCGGCGGATGCCGGAGGGCTTTGAAAATTCAGATGCTCAGAACACGCGGACGGCACCGACATAGCGGGTGGAGTAGTAGCCGGTGACCAGAGAGCTGTAGATCACGCCGCCGGAGCTGGGGCTGGAGGAGTGGATGAACTGGCCGTTGCCGACATAGATGCCCACGTGGGTGATGTACTTGGAGCTGTGATATGTCTTGGTGAAGAACACCAGATCGCCGGGCTTCAGGTCGCTCCAGGAGACGCTGGTGTAACCGGCGGCCCACTGGCTGGAAGCGGTGCGGGGAACAGTGTAGCCCATGGCCTTGCACAGGTAGTACACAAAGCCGGAGCAGTCAAAGCCGGAGGGGGAGGCCCCGCCGTACTTGTAGCGGACGCCCAGATACTGCTTGGCGAGGGCGACCAGCTCGTCGCCCAGGCTGGAGGAGACGGCCAAAGCAGCGGCATCCACCTCGGTGAGGTACTGGCTGGAGACATAGCCGTTGACTTTGCCGGTGGAGATCTTGGCCCAGCCGTTGGCTTCGTCCAGAATGGTGACCACGGTGCCGGAAGAGAGCTTGCCGACCTTGTCGTAGCTGGTGCCCGGGCCGCTGCGGACGTTCAGGGAGGAGGTATTGACCTTGGCCAGCTTCTCTTCCTTGACCTCGTCC
>CAKUKL010000057.1 GCA_934662925.1 uncultured Oscillospiraceae bacterium
GTGCTGGTCTGCCTGAACCCGGACGCGCCGGAGGACAACGGCCTGCTGCTCATGGCCCATCTGGACACGCTGGGCGGTATGGTGGCGGAAGTCACCGGCGCCGGCCGCCTGCGGCTCACCGCTCTGGGCGGGATGCAGCCCAACAACGGCGAAGCGGAAAACGTCCGCATCATCACCCGGGCGGGCAAGACCTACTCCGGCACCTTCCAGCTCAAGGACGCCTCCGTCCACGTCAACGGCGATTACGCCACTACTTCCCGCACGTGGGACTCCATGGAGGTGGTCATCGACGAGGACGTCTCCTCCGCTGAGGACACAAAAGCGCTGGGCATTATGACCGGCGATCCGGTCTGCTTCGACCCCCGCACCACCGTCACCTCCTCCGGCTATATCAAGAGCCGTTTTCTGGACGACAAGCTGTCCGTAGCCATCCTGCTGACTCAGGCCAAGCGTCTGGCCGAGGGCAAGGCCGCCCTGAAACGCCGGGTGTGGCACCACGTCACCGTCTTTGAGGAGGTGGGCCACGGCGGCTCCGCCTCCGTGCCCTCCGGCGTCACCGAAGCCGTCAGCGTGGACATGGGCTGCGTGGGCGACGGGCTGGCGTGCAAGGAGACGCAGGTGTCCATCTGCGCCAAGGACTCCGGCGGCCCCTATCACTACGAGGTGGTGTCCGCCCTCATCGCCGCGGCGAAAAAGGCCGGGGCGGACTTCGCCGTGGACGTCTACCCCCACTACGGCTCCGACGTGGAAGCCACTCTCAGCGCGGGCTATGATCTGCGCCACGGCCTCATCGGCGCGGGCGTCTACGCCTCCCACGGCTACGAGCGCAGCCACGTCAGGGGCGCGGAGAACACCCTGAAGCTGCTGGAAGCCTATCTGACAAACTAATTCTCAGAAATGCAAGCATTTCTGAGATGAGGATGCAGGCCGCGTCGTCGCAGTCCCTGACACCAAGTTCCGTTTCCCGCAAGCGGAAAACTTCACCCGCGTCAGGACTGCTCCTCTCCCCACAAGGCTGTTGCCTTGTGGGGACCCCTTGATGGCTCGCACACTTGCGGCCTGAGAAGTGTTTTTTCCGAGGCACATGTCCCCGGGAAAAACAGATTTTATTTTATTCCGCCGTCTGCGGACGGCGGAACTCTGCGAGGCCTTTTTATGCCGCGCAACAGAAGAATGCTGTTTTTAACACTCTCAAAAGGCCCGGGCACAGAGTGCCCGGGCCTTTTGTCACCGATTTGTTATAATTTGTCATCCCTTTGTTGTTGCCATTTCCTGCATCTCCCTGTAAAATGGCAGAAAAAATGATACAAAGGAGCATCTGCCATGGCACGCAAGCTGTTCTGCGAGATCTCACCCCTGACCTACGAGATCTCCGCCTTCAAGGGCCGCACCGTCCGCCGCCTGCGGGACCTGACCTCCGGCCAGCGCTTCGCAAAGGTGAAGCAGACGGAGCCGCTGCCCGTGTCCATCATCCATCACAACTCCCTCATCCGCCGCCGGCTGGGCAACGTGAACATGACCCTTCAGGAAAACAAGGCGGTGAATCTGAGCATTGCGGCCCCCTGTCTCAACGGCGTGCTCATCCGCCCGGGGGAGACGTTCTCCTTCTGGCATCTGGTGGGCAACGCCACCGCCCGCCGGGGCTTCAAGGAGGGCCTGACCATCTCCGGCGGCGAGACGAAGAGCGGCGTGGGCGGCGGCATGTGCCAGATGACCAACCTCATCCACTGGATGATCCTTCACACCCCGCTGACCATCGTGGAGCACCACCATCACGACGGGCTGGATCTCTTCCCCGACTTCAACCGCCAGATCCCCTTCGGCACCGGCACCTCCATCTGCTACAACTATCTGGATTACCGCTTCCGCAACGATACGGAGGCCACCTATCAGCTTCTCGTCCACGTGGACGGCGAATACCTCCGGGGCGAACTGCGCTCCGACCGGCGCCAGACGTTCAAGTACCACATCAAGAGCGAGCACGAGGGCTTCGTCCGGGAGGACGGCGTGGTCTACCGGGTGGGCGAGGTCTGGCGGGACGCCATCGACCCCGTCACCGGGAATCTGGTGGAGCGCACCCTCATCCGGACCAACCATGCCCGGGTCATGTACGATACCGCCGGGCTGGACATCCGGGACGCGGCCCTGCGGAACTGAAAACGAAAAACCCGCCCCCTGACTGTGTCAGGGGGCGGGTTTTTATGTCACATTGCGGCGGTTACAGCTTGGAAATGCTGGCCTGCTCGTGGTAGTGGGTGTGGAGCAGCTCGTGGGCCTTGTGGGACAGGGGCTCGCCGAAGAAGTCCCGGTAAATGGCCTGAATTTCCGGGTTTTCGTGGCTCTTGCGCAGGGGCAGGCTCCGGTCCAGCTCGTACAGGGCGGCCATGCGCTTTTTACGGATGGCGTTGGTTGTACCGATGGGCTGTCCGCCGCCGCCGATGCAGCCGCCGGGGCAGGCCATGACCTCAATGAAGGCGTAGTCACCGGCGTGGGACAGCAGCTCCTCCGCGTTCTTCAGCGTATGGACCACGGCCACCTTCAGCGGCGTGCCGTCCAGATCGACGGTGGCCTCCTTGATGCCCTCGAAGCCGCGGACCTCCTCGAAGTCCAGCCGGGGCAGGGTCTTGCCGGTGTACAGCTCGTAAGCGGTGCGCAGGGCGGCCTCCATGACGCCGCCGGTGGTGCCGAAGATGGCGCCCGCGCCGGTACCGGTGCCCAGCGGGGAGTCAAAGTCGCTCTCGGGCAGGCTCTTCATGTCGAGGCCCTCGTAGCGGATGAGCTTCGCCAGCTCCCGGGTGGTGAGCACATAATCCACATCCTGATAGCCGTCCCGGCCCAGCTCGGGCCGCCGGGCCTCAAACTTCTTGGCGGTGCAGGGCATGACGGACACGCAGATGATGTCCTCGGGGTTCAGGCCCATGCGCTGGGCGTAATAGGTCTTGGTCACCGCGCCGAACATGCCCTGAGGGCTCTTGGCACTGGATAGATTGTCCATCAGCTCCGGGTGGTGCTTTTCCACGTAGTTCACCCAGCCGGGGGAGCAGGAGGTGATGAGCGGCAGCGTTCCGCCGTTCTTCAGCCGGTCCAGCAGCTCGCTGCCCTCCTCCATGATGGTGAGGTCGGCGGCAAAATTGGTGTCAAACACCTTGTTGAAGCCCAGCATCCGCAGGGCGGTGGTCATCTGGCCGGTGACGATGGCTCCCGGCTCAAAACCGAACTCGTCGCCCAGCGCCACCCGGACGGCGGGGGCCACCTGCACGACGACATGCTTGCCGCTGTCGTGGATGGCGCGCCACACGGGGGCGGTGGAGTCCTCCTCCACAATGGCGCCCACTGGGCATACCAGCGAGCACTGGCCGCACAGGACGCAGTCCGTCTCCGCCATGGGCAGGTCGTAGGCGGTGGTGACCCGGAAATTGGCGCTGCGGCCGGAGTGGGTCAGGGCGTTGATGCCCTGGATCTCCTCGCAGGCCTTGACGCAGCGGCCGCACTTGACGCACTTTGCGGGGTCCCGCACGATGGAGGGATTATCCAGCCGCAGCGGCTCGCGGCTGGAGATATCGGGCAGGTCGGGCACCAGCAGGTTGAACCGGCGGCACAGGGCCTGAAGCTCACAGGTGCCGTTCCGGGCGCAGGACAGGCAGTTCTGCTTGTGGTCGGCCAGCATCAGCTCCAGCACGCCCAGCTGGGCGTCGTACACCCGGCGGGTGTCGGTAAAGGCCTCCATCCCCTCGGACACCAGCGTGGTGCAGGAGGTCTGGAGCTTGCGCTGCCCCTTGACCTCCACCACGCACAGGCGGCAGTGGGCCTTGGACTCCTGATCGGGGTGGTAGCACATGTGGGGGATGTCGATATTCAGCATCCGGGCCGCGTCGATCAGGCGGGTGCCCTCCTCCACCTCCAGCGGCAGATTGTTGATTTTGATATGTACCTTGCTCATCGGATGGCCACCTCCTTCTTTACGTCAAAGACCCCGGGGAAGTGCTCCACCGCGGACAGCAGGGCGGACTGCGCGGACTCGCCCAGACCGCACAGAGACGCACTGTTCATAATGTTGGCGAACTTGAGCATGATCTCCACGTCGTGCTCGGTGTGGGTGCCCTCGGCGATCTTGTCGAGCAGGCGCGTGATGTGGCGGTTGCCCTCCCGGCAGGGGACGCACTGGCCGCAGCTCTCGTGGTTGAAGAACTCCTGCGTGATCCGCAGGAAGCCGATGACGGAGGTGCGCTCGTCCACCACCAGCACCGCGCCGGAGCCGATGGCGGTCAGGCCCGCCTTTTTCATGTCGTTGTAGGTGTAGGGAGTGTCCAGCTGCTCGGGGGACGCGATCCTGCCGGACGCGCCGCCCAGCTGCACCAGCTGGAGCCGGTGGCCCTCAGTGACGCCGCCGGCCAGCTCGATGATCTCCCGGATGGTGATGCCGAAGGGGACCTCGAACACGCCGGGCCTGTTCACGTTGCCGGACACGGAGATCATCTTGGTGCCCGGGCACTCGGGCGTGCCCTGCTTTTTGTAGAAGCCCTCGTCGTCCATGAGGACGTTGGGCACCAGCGACAGGGATTCCACGTTGTTCACGCAGGTGGGCAGGTGGAACACGCCGCACTGCTTGATGTAGGGCGGCTTTTTCCGGGGACGGCCCGCCTTGCCCTCGATGGACTCGCTGAGGGCGGAGCCCTCGCCGCAGACGTAGGCGCCCGCGCCGGAGTAGAGGTGGATGCGGTAGCTCAGGCCGGAGCCGAGGATGTCGTCCCCCAGATAGCCCGCCTTCTCGCACTGGTCGATGGCGTTGAGCAGCAGGGGGCGCAGATGGGAGTATTCCTCCCGCATGTAGAGGTAGCCGTTCCGGGCGTTGACGGACCAGCCCGCGATGATCATGCCCTCCAGCACCTGGAAGGGGTCCCGGCGGAGCAGCTCCCGGTCCTTGAAGGTGCCGGGCTCGCCCTCGTCGGCGTTGCACACCACGCACTTGTCCGGGGCGTCCACGTCCCGGGCCTGGGACCACTTGCGGCCCATGTCGTAGGCCGCGCCGCCCCGGCCCTGAATGCCGTTGGCGCTGAGGACCTTCGCGATGTCGTAGCCGTCCATGGTCAGCGCCCGGCGCAGCGCCTGAAATCCGCCGTGGGCCTCGTACTCGGCAAGGCTCCACGGATCATACTTGCCGAAGCGGCGGGAGATAAAAGATACAGTTTTTCCCATGTTCCTTTCCCTCCCCTCAGTCCAGCTGCCGGAGCATGGCCAGCACCCGCTCGCGGTCGGTGAGATTTCCGTACACCACGCCGTTGACCCGCACCGCCGGGGCCACGTCGCAGGCGCCGAAGCAGGGCACCTTCTCGATGGTGAACCGTCCATCGTAGGTGACCTCGCCAAGGTCGATTCCGAGGATGTCCTTCAGGGTCTCGTACAGCGTGTCGCTGTCGTTCACCCGGCAGGGGGCACTGCTGCACACCTCCAGCGGGTACTTCGCCCGGGGCTGGTCGTGCAGCGCCGTGTAAAAGCTGATCACGTCGTACAGCTGGGTGATCTTCAGGCCCAGCTTCTGGGCCACGTAGACCGCGGCGGGGCGGGAAATATACTTCCGCTCTCCCGCCTTCTGTACGCTGAGCAGGATGCCGACCAGCTGGGTCGGATCGTTGTCGTGCTCGGCAATGATCCGGTCGATGGCCGCCTTGTCGCCCGCCGTCAGCGCGTCGGGCGTTGGATCAAAGGGTCTCATAGGTTTCTCCTTCCTGTTCCTGCGGTTATTGTCATTTTGCAGTGAAAACACCATAAGCCTGTATCATATTTTATATGGATTGTTTTGGTATGTCAACCGGCTAACATGGGTCTGTTATTCTTTCAATCTGACTCCCATTCATTATAACTTCCGATCGATCTCTCTCCGCAGGATTTCTTCTCGCCGGACGCGGACCGGCGTCATCCGGAATTATTTGCTTTTTTCACAAACTTTGCCCCATTTCCCCCTCGTTTTTCCTATTTTTCGATGCGGGCGAAAAAAGGCCCGCGCCGTTTCCGGCGCAGGCCCTTTGATGCGTCAAATCTTTCACGCAGTCCGTCTCGTCATTTTTCACAGTTTCGGCGGCAAAAATTTTTTTGCCGTCAGCCCTTCATCTCGGTCAGCCGCTTGAGAAATACCGCCAGCTGCTCCCTTGTGACGAAGCCCTTGTACTGCTTGTTCCCCTCGGCGTCCCCCTTGATGAGGCCGGTCTCCTCCGCCCACGCCCGGGCCGCTGCCGACCAGTCCGCCGGTTCCTTTTCGGACAAACGTGCCAGATAGTCGTCCATCATCCGGTCAAATTCCGCCTGCGTCACCGTCTCGTCCTCCTCTCTCACCTGCCGGGCCACATCCGCCCGGAAGTCGTCCATACTCTTTCCGTGCCGTGGGAACCAGTGGGACACGTCCGCATGACCCGACGCGATCCCCCGCTCATATCCCTCGTAGTGGTCGATGACCACGCCGTCGACCAGCGGATCCAGCCGGTATTTTTTGCACAGGTAAGCCGTCAGCTCTACCGCCGCCTGATACACCTGCCGGAAATACTCCTTGTCCTCCAGTCCGTCCTCGCAGATCTCGAAGGAGATGTGGGTGTTGTTGGCCTTGCCGCCGCAGTGCCATCCCCGGCATGTCCACGGCAGCGTCTGGTAGACCGCCACCGTGCCGTCCGCCGTTTTCCCGACGAAGGCGTGGACGCACTTCTGCACCCCCGGCCTGTTCCAGTGGTTATCGTGCCGGTTTGTCCCAAGCACTCCGTCGTCCGGCTGGACGTACCGCCGCAGCTCCGGGTTATTGGCCCCGGTGGAGTGGACCATCACGCCGCGCGGCACAATCGTCCGCCCGGCCTTATGGCAGTCGTTTTCCGTCAGGATCTGCCGGAATATCTTCATGTCTCCTCATCGCCCTTGGGCTGGGGCTTCACCGCCGCAGCGTCCACCTTGCCCTCCGTCATGATATAGGCGATGATGGACGCGGCGCTGACCACCGCCCCCGCCACGGTGCTGATGATCTCCTCGTCCAGCCCGAACACAAGGGCAAGTCCCGCCGCCAGTCCGGCCACCGCCGCCCACAGCTTGCGGCTGGACAGCTTGCGCTTCAATGTCTCCATAAATCTCTCCCCTTTCTCAGTCGCTGTCCGGATCGGGGTTGGCCGCCATGGCCGCCTCGATCTTCTTGACATTTTCCTTTGCCGATTTATTCTGATAAAAGCTCACCGACGCGCCGTATGCCGTCCACACTGCCGTAATGAACGTGGTGAGGTAGGGCAGTCCCCCGGTGAAGTCCCCGGCGATGGCCTGCTCCACGAACCCCAGCACCCGCCACGACACATAGGCCGTCAGCGCCGTCTCCAGCAAAAGGATCAGCTTTGAAAATTCCAGCTTTTTCACGGATGCATCGCCTCCCTGATGCGCTTCAGGTCGTCCTGCTGCTGTTGGAGCTCCACCTCCACCACCGTGATCCGCTCCACCACGCTGTTGTGCTTATCGACCTTCTTTTCCAGCTGTTCAATGCGGTAATTGGTCAGCCGGCTGGCCGCCATGATGCCGCCGAAGGAGCCGCCCAGCGTCCCCAGCAGCGCAATGACTGCCACAATGATCTCCGTCATGTTTCTCCCTCCTTGCAGTCATCGCGGTTCCCGCTATTTTTTGTTGCCCTTTTTGATGCAAGGTGATATAATAACTTAGTTCGTCAAAAAAGGCGGAGCCTTTTTCGACGGAGGGGGCCACGCCCCGCCACAGCGCACGAAATGTCCGCTAAAAGCGGCCAATTCTCACGTTTGCGGGGCGAGAAGTGTTTTCTGCCACGCGCATGTCGCGGCAGAAAACAGATCATATTTCTTTCACCGCTCCGGCGGCGAAACTCTGCGAGGCTTTTTTGACGCTCCCCATATTTTCCGGCTTATACTTACAGATAACTCCGGCGCGGCTGCCGGCTCTTCATTATATTCAGGAGGATACGATATTGTCACTTTACGAATCTGAGATCAAGCGCCGGCGCACCTTCGCCATCATCAGCCACCCCGACGCCGGTAAGACCACGCTGACGGAAAAGTTCCTGCTGTACGGCGGGGCCATCGCTCAGGCCGGCGT
>CAKUKL010000058.1 GCA_934662925.1 uncultured Oscillospiraceae bacterium
ACCAGAACAATCCGCTGGCCGATCTGGCCGAAGAGAAAATGAAGGAGATCAACGAGGCCTACGACGCCATCACCAAGTCCCGCTCCGGCGGCTCCTCCGGCGGGTACCAGTACCAGTCCGGCTATCAGTCCGGATACGGCTACCAGTCCGGCTATCAGAGCCAGCAGAGCTACTCCTCATCCAACGCCTCCGTATATGCGCAGGTGCGCCAGTATATCAACATGGGCAATCTGGACACGGCGGAGCAGCTTCTGCAGGGCAGCGGAAACAAGAGCGCCGAGTGGTATTTCCTGATGGGCGCCATTGCCTACCGCCGGGGCTGGCTGGACGAGGCCCGGCAGAATTACGAGCTTGCCTGTCAGATGGAGCCGAACAATCCGGAGTACCGGCAGGCCCTGAACATGATGCAGCAGGGCGGTTACGCCTATCACGGTTCCGACATGATGGGGACAAGCTGTGATTCCCTTGACTGCTGCACCACCCTGATGTGCATGAACTGCCTGTGCGGAGGGTGCCGATGAGAGCGGGCGCCCGGGCGCGGAAGATCGTCCTTCCGGCGATCTTCGGGGCACTGGCGCTGATTTTCCTGTTTATCGCCGCCGTCTCGCCCACGGGAAGCTGGGGCATCGCGGCGGTGGCCGGCCTGATGCCGGTGGCAGTGGTGCTGGCGGTGGGCATTTCCGCCGGATTCCTCTGCTGGGCGGGGGTGACCATTCTGGCGTTCCTGCTGCTGCCGGATAAGCTCATGGCCCTGCTGTTCGGGGCGCTGTTCGGGCTGTATCCCATCGTCAAGGGCCTGATCGAGCGGCTGCGCCGCCTTCCGCTGGAGTATATGCTGAAACTGGTCTTTTTCAACGTCAGTCTGACGGTGATTTACCTGACCATGCGCACCGCTGTGCTGGCATCTCTGCCGGAGGCCCTTAGCGCCGCCGTGTGGGTGATGTATCTGGCGGGCAACGTGATCTTTCTGGTGTATGACTACGGTCTTACCAAGCTGATCGCCTTATATATGACGAAAATTCATAAACGTGCGCGGTGAGCGCGGCGAAGGGAAGGATTGTTTTGATCAAGAGCATGACCGGCTACGGCCGGGGAGAGGCGGCCTTTGACGGGCGCACCATCGTGGTGGAGGTCCGCGCGGTAAACAACCGCTATCTGGACTGCACGGTGAAGATGCCCCGGGCCTATATTTTCGCGGAGGATGCGCTGAAAGCCCGGGTGCAGGCGTCGGTGGCCCGCGGCAAGCTGGACGTATTCGTGAACATCAGCGGTGTCGGGGCGGAGGGCGTCTCCGTCACCGTCAACGAAGAGCTGGCCAAGGCGTATATCGACGCGCTGGCACGGCTCCACGAGCTCAGCGGCGGAAAAGCGCCGGAGAGCTATTCCGTTACCGATCTGGCCCGGTTTCCCGACGTGCTGACGGTGGAGAAGCAGGAGGAGGATCAGGATACGCTGAAGGAGCAGCTCCTGGCGGCGCTGGATCTGGCCCTCGCGGACTTCTCCGCAATGCGGGCGAAGGAGGGCGAGCGGCTGGCGGAGGACATTCTGAGCCGGGCCGCTGCCATCGAGACACTGGTGGGCCGGGTGGAGGAGCGTTCCCCCCAGACGGTGAGCGAGTACCGGGCCCGTCTGGAGGCCAAGATGGCCGAGGTGCTCCAGAACACCCAGATCGACGAGAGCCGGCTGCTCACCGAGGCGGCCATCTTTGCCGACAAGATCGCCGTGGACGAGGAGACCGTGCGCCTGCGCAGCCACATCTCCCAACTGCGGGAGCTGCTGGCAAAGGGCGGCGCCGTAGGCCGGAAGCTGGACTTTCTCATTCAGGAGTTCAACCGGGAAGCCAACACCATCGGCTCCAAATGCAGCGACATCGAGATCGCCCGCTATGTGGTGGACATCAAGGCCGAGATTGAGAAGATCCGGGAGCAGGTCCAGAATCTGGAGTAAACAGCAGGGGAGTGAGAGAGGATGAAGCTCTTTAACATCGGGTTCGGCAGCGTGGTGTCCGCCCAGCGGGTGGTGGCTATGGTCAGCCCGGAGTCCGCGCCCATCAAGCGCCTCACACAGGAGGCCCGGGATCGGGGCACGCTGGTGGATGCAAGCTACGGGCGCAAGACCCAGACCGTCCTTATCATGGACAGCGGGCATGTGATCCTGTCCTCTCTCGCGCCTGACGTACTATCGGCCAGAGCCGAAGATCAGAAAGACAGTCAGAGAGAGATGGAGGACGAGAGTTTATGAGCGATCAGAAAAAGAAAAAAGGCACCCTGATCGTGCTGTCCGGCCCGTCCGGCGTGGGCAAGAGCACCGTCATCGCGGAGCTTTTGAGCGAGCGGACCGATATCTATTTTTCCGTGTCCTTTACCACGAGACAGCCGCGGCCGGGCGAGGTGGACGGCGTCAACTACAATTTTGTGACCCGCCCGGAATTTGAGCGGATGATCCGGGACAACGAACTGCTGGAATACGCCGAGTACGTGGGCAACTACTACGGCACGTCCCTGAAGGTCATCCGGGACCGGCTGGAGCAGGGGCAGGATGTGCTGCTGGACATCGAAGTGCAGGGCGCGGCCACCGTCAAGACGAAGTGTCCGGAGGCAGTGCTCATCTTCATCCTGCCGCCGTCGCTGGAAGAGCTGGCCCACCGGCTTCAGGCCCGCAGCACCGATTCGGAGGACGCGATCGTCAAGCGGCTGGAGCGCGCCCGCGAGGAGTGCAGCGAGATTGGCCGGTACGACTATCTGGTGGTCAACGACAGCGTCATCGCCGCCGTGGGCGAGATCGTCTCCATCCTGACGGCAGAGGGCTGCCGGGTGAAAAACCGGGGCTACCTGACCCGCCAGATCATTGAATGCGAAAACTGATAAGTGATTTGTGTGAAATAAGAAAGGAACGTGAAGTATCATGCCCTATGAAAGAACTTCTTCAGAACGTCCCCAGCCGTTATCTGCTGGTCAATCTGGTGGCCAACCGCGCCCGCAAGCTGTCCAGCGAAGCGGAAGAGAGCGGGATCCCGCTGACAGAAAAGCCTGTCACCCTCGCGGTGCGCGAGGTCGCGGCCGGTGAGCTGAAGGCGGAGGACAGCGACGAATAAAAAGCTGCAAGCGGCCGTCCCGGCCGCTTGTCTGTTGCAGAGAGGAGGGTCATGGTGAAGCGTCTGGCAAAAATCGCGGTGGCCTCCGCCACCTATGCCATTGACCGTCCTTATGACTACCTTGTTCCGGAGGAGCTGTGGGCGCAGACCAAGCCCGGAATGCGGGTGCTGGTGCCCTTCGGGGCGGGCAACCGCAGGACGGATGGAATCGTGCTCGCAGTGTCCGAAACCAATACGGCGCAGAAGCTGAAAGGTATTATTGCTTTACTGGATGACGCGCCCATGCTCACGCCGGAACTGCTCCGGCTGGCCCTCTGGATGCGGGAGCAGTATTTCTGCACGGTGTACGACGCGGCCCGGGCGGTGCTGCCCGCCGGGCTGTGGTTTGCCCTGCGGGACTGTTGCAAGCTGACAGACGGCACAGACCGGGAGCGGGCCTATGACGCCGCCGGGCGTTCCGCTAAAGCGCGGCAGCTGGTGGAGCTTCTGTTCGCCAACTCCGGCTGCGCCGAGATGCGGCAGGTCCGGGAGGCCTTCGGCACCGCGGATCCCAACCCGGCCATCCGTCAGCTGGCGGAGGCGGGAGTTATCTGCGTGGAGACCAGCGCCGCCCGCGGCGTGGGAGACAAGACGGAGCAGGTGGCCGTGCTGGCCGTCCCTCCGGAGGACGCCATGGCCCAGATCTCGCCAAACCGGAGCCGTGCGCCCCTTCAATATGCCGTCATGGAGCAGCTGCGCGCCTTCGGCCGGGTTTCCGTGCAGGAGCTGTGCTATTTTACCGGTGCGTCCCGGACTACGGTCAAGACTCTGGCAAAAAAGGGCCTGCTCACGCTGGAGAAGCAGGAGGTGTTCCGCCGTCCGGAGCTTCCGGCGGTGGAGGACGCGGCCCCGGTAACGCTGAACGCGCAGCAGCGGACGGCCTACGAAGGCCTGAAAGCCCTGCTGGAGCAGGACGCCGCCGCTAGCGCGCTGCTGTACGGCGTGACGGGCAGCGGCAAAACGCAGGTGTATATCAAGCTCATCTTCGACGCGCTGGCGCTGGGTAAGACCGCGCTGGTGCTGGTGCCGGAGATCGCCCTGACGCCCCAGCTCATGCGGCTGTTCACGTCGCAGTTTGGCCGGAAGGTCGCTATCCTCCACAGCTCGCTGAGCGCGGGGGAGCGGTACGACGAGTGGAAACGGGCCAGAAGCGGCGACGCCCGGGTGGTGATTGGAACACGGTCCGCCATTTTCGCGCCGCTGCCCGATCTGGGCCTGATCGTGCTGGACGAGGAACAGGAGCCAAGCTACAAATCGGAGCAGACGCCCCGCTACCATGCCCGGGACGTGGCCCGCTACCGCTGCGCGAAAAACGGCGCGCTGCTGGTGCTGGGTTCGGCTACGCCGTCGGTGGAGAGCATGTACTACGCCCGAGAGGGGCGCTACCACCTATTTACGCTGACGGAGCGCTACAATGAAAAGGCGCTTCCGGAGGTCGCAGTAGTAGACATGAAGGAAGAGCTGAAGGCCGGAAACGGCTCGGTCCTGAGCCGCCCGCTGGAGCAGGCCCTGTCCGACACCATCTGCCGGGGAGAACAGGCCATCCTGTTTCTGAACCGGCGGGGGGCCAGCCGGATGGTCACCTGCGGCGAGTGCGGCGAAAGCCCCACCTGCCCCCGGTGCTCCGTCCATCTGACCTACCACTCCGCCAACAACCGTCTCATGTGCCACTACTGCGGCTATTCGGAACCGCTGCCCCGGGAATGTCCCCAGTGCGGCGGTCTGCTCAGCTTCGTGGGGGCCGGGACACAGAAGGTGGAGGAAGCGCTGAAGGCGCGCTTCCCGGCGGTGCCGGTGCTCCGGATGGACACGGACACGGTGACCGCCACCCACAGCCACGAAAAGATCCTGACTCAGTTCCGGGAGAAAAAGATCCCCATTCTGGTGGGGACGCAGATGGTGGCGAAGGGGCTGGACTTCGAAAATGTGACGCTGGTGGGCGTGATCTCGGCGGATCAGTCGCTGTACGTGGACGATTTCCGGGCGGGGGAGCGGACGTTCTCCCTGCTGACGCAGGTGGTCGGACGGGCGGGCCGGGGCGAAAAGCTGGGCCGCGCCATGATCCAGACCTATACGCCGGACAACGAGATCATCCGCTGCGCCGCACGGCAGGATTACGACGGCTTTTACCGGGAGGAGATCCAGCTGCGGCGGCTCCGGGGATACCCGCCCTTCGGAGATATTTTCATGCTCAGCGCCTCCGGACTGGAGGAATCGGCGGTGCTCCGGGCCTGCCTGCGCCTGCGGGACGCGCTGAGCGCCGCGCTGAACGCGCCGGAGTACGGCAGGATCGGCTACCGATTGCTGGGCCCGGCTCCGGCGGCGGTGGCCCGGGTCAACGACCGCTACCGCTACCGGCTGGTGCTGTACGCGCGCAATCAAAAGGAACTGCGGGAGCTGATCGCCCATCTGCTCCGGCAGGCACAGAAGGATAAAAACAACCGCGGGGTGTCTCTGTTTGCGGACGTGAACCCCATGGATTGACAGGAGGAACATACAATGGCACTGAGAAAAATTCTGGTACAGGGCGACCCCACGCTGGCTAAGCACTGCCGCCCGGTGGAGAAGTTCGATGAAAAGCTCCATGTCCTGCTGGACGACATGAAGGAGACGCTGGCGGACGCCAACGGCGCCGGTCTTGCCGCGCCCCAAATCGGTATTCTGCGCCGGGTGGTGGTCGTGGTGGACGCGGACGACCAGATGGTGGAGCTCGTCAACCCGGAGCTGATCCACACCGAGGGCGAGCAGACCGGCCTTGAGGGCTGCCTGTCCGTTCCCGGAAAATACGGCGTGGTGACCCGGCCCTACAAGGCCACCGTCCGCGCTCAGGACCGGAACGGAAACTTCTTTGAGATGGACGGCGAGGAGATCGTGGCCCGCTGCTTCTGCCACGAGATCGAGCATCTGGACGGCCACCTCTTCGTGGAGCACGCCGACCGGCTGTATACCATTGAAGAGCTGGAAGCCATGGAGGAGCAGAACCGATGAAACTGGTCTTCATGGGCACGCCGGATTTTGCCGTGCCGTCCCTGAAAGCACTGGTGGAAGCGGGGCACGAGATCGCCGGCGTATTCACCCAGCCGGACAAGCCGAAAAACCGCGGCATGAAGCTCCAGTCAACACCTGTAAAGGAATATGCGCTGACAGTTGACCTGCCGGTATATCAGCCCGCGACCCTCCGGGACGGGGAGGCGCTGGCGGTTTTAAAGGAGCTTGCGCCGGAGCTGATCGTTGTGGCGGCCTACGGCAAGATCCTGCCGGAAGAGATCCTGACGCTGCCGCCGCTGGGCTGCGTAAATGTCCATTCGTCCCTGCTGCCGAAGTACCGCGGGGCCGCGCCCATCAACTGGGCTATCCTCGACGGCGAGGATGAGACCGGCGTCACCATCATGTATATGGCGAAGGGGCTGGACACCGGGGATATTATTTCTCAGGAAAAGACGCCCATTGACATCAACGAGGACGCCCAGTCCCTCCATGACCGGCTGGCGGACATCGGCGCGAAGCTGCTGGTGCGCACGCTGCCGGAGCTGGCCGCCGGAACGGCGGGGCGGACAGAGCAGGACGATTCCCTGTCCTGCTACGCGTCCATGCTGAGCCGGGAGCAGTCCCCCATGGACTGGAACCGGACGGCGCGGCAGCTCCACGATCAGGTCCGGGGACTGGCCCCGTGGCCGTCCGCCACGGCGGAGATCGACGGCGTGCGGTGCAAGATCTGGAAGACGACACTGACGGGGGAGAGCACCGGAAAATCGCCGGGCTCCATCGTTCAGGCGGACAAAAAGGCGCTGAAGATCGCCTGCGGCGACGGGCAGACCCTGCGCATCGACGAGCTTCAGCCTGACGGAAAAAAGCGGATGGCGGCCACGGCATTTCTGCTGGGCCACCCTATCAAAGTAAACTGAGAACAGGAGAGTGCCGCCCATGGCGAACGCCAGAGAGGCCGCGCTGCGCACACTGGTCGCCTGTCAGCGGCAGGGTGCGTGGTCGGACGGACATCTGAAAAAAGAGATCCGCTCAGGCGGCCTTGACCGGCGGGACGCGGCGCTGGCCACCCGGCTGTGCTTCGGCGTGCTCCAGAATCAGCTGCTGCTGGACTGGCACCTGAGCCGCTACTCCAACACCAGACTGGAAAAGCTGGACATCCCGGTGCTGTGCAATCTGCGGCTGGCCCTCTATCAGCTGCTGCTGATGGATCGGGTGCCGGACAGCGCCGCTGTCAACGAAGCGGTGAAACTCACGAAAAAATACAGCCGGAACCCCCGGGCCTCCGGCATGGTCAACGCCATCCTGCGCTCGTTCCTCCGGGAGCGAGACACCCTGCCCCAGCCGCAGGGCGGGGACTGGGCGGAAACCATGTCCATCCGATACAGCCACCCCAGCTGGCTGGTGGAGCTGTTTTGCGAACAGCTGGGGCAGGAGGGGACGGAGCAGCTGCTTTGCGCCGACAACGAGCAGCCGCCCACCACCGCGCAGGTGAACCGCCTGCGGGCCACGGCGGAGCAGGTACAGGGGTCGCTGGCGGAGCAGGGTGTGACGGCGCGGCCCCACCCGTGGGCGCCGGACTGTCTGGAGCTTTCCGGCACCGGCGATCTGGAGCGGCTGACGGCCTATCAGGAAGGCTGGTTTTATATTCAGGACGCGGCGGCAAAGCTGTCCGTCATGGCGGCGGCCCCGGAGCCGGGGCAGAGCGTGCTGGACTGCTGCGCCGCCCCCGGGGGCAAGACCTTTGCGGCGGCGTCCCTGATGAATGGCGAGGGCAAAATCGTCTCCTGCGACATTCACCCCCACAAGCTGAAGCTCATTGAAGCGGGCTGCGGGCGGCTGGGTATTTCCAACGTCACGGCGGAGCTTCAGAACGGAACGCAGCTCCGGCCGGAGTGGGAAAACGCCTTCGACACGGTCATCACGGACGTTCCGTGCTCCGGACTGGGC